>NZ_JAAVCB010000042.1:0-29651 GCF_014802555.1 Clavibacter sp.
CGGCGTCAACAAACTCAAGACCGAGAAGAACGCCACCATCGTCATCACCCACTATCAGCGACTGCTCGACTACATCAAGCCTGATTTCGTCCACATCCTCTACAAGGGTCGCATCGTGCGCACCGGTGGCCCCGAGCTCGCCCTCGAGCTCGAAGAGAAGGGCTACGACTGGATTAAGGCCGAAAACCGCGGAGAGGAGGAGTGAGCCATGGCCGAAACTAAGACTCCCTCCGAGGCCGCCGCGCAATACGTAGGTCTCTACAACGACAACCGCGCCCTGATTGAGAGCGCGTGTGCGGCGCCTGCGCTCAATGCCGCCCGCCCCGCCGCGCTGGCCACCCTGATGACCACCCCGCTGCCGCGCCTCGGCGACGAGGGCTATGAGAAGACCTCTGTCGAAAAGATTTTCGCCCCCGACTTCGGTGTCAACGTGGCCCGCAAGAACATACCCGTCGACGTGGCGCGCTCGTTCAAGTGCGACGTGCCCAACATGTCGACGCTCTCGGCCTTCGTGGTCAACGACACGTTCGTGCCCACGGCCTCGCTCGCCGACCGTCTGCCAGACGGCGTGACATTCATGAGCCTCGCCGAAGCCGCGCGCCGCTATCCCGGCATCGTCGCGTCGCACTACGGCCGCCTCGCTCCCGCCGACTCCGCCGCCGCTGCGCTCAACACCCTCCTCGTGCAGGACGGCGTTTTCATCCACGTCAAGGCTGGCGTGCGGGTTGAGAAACCTCTTCAGCTCGTCAACATCTTTTCGGCTCCCGTGCCCCTCGCCGCATTCCGCCGCATGCTCGTGGTGATTGAAGAGGGCGCCGAGCTGCGTCTGCTCGTGTGCGACCACACGCAGGACTCCGAACGCGCCTACGCCGCCTCGCAGGTGGCCGAGATTTTCGTCGGCGCGCGTGCCCGCTTCGAAATGTGCGCCATCGAGGAGTCGTCGCTGCTCACCTCGCGCATGGCGCAGACCTACGTCGCGCAGCAGGAAGGGTCGACGACAGCCATCAACACCACGGCGCTCACCTGCGGCGTGTCGCGCAACGAATGGCGCGTGCGTCTCGACGGCGAGCATGCCGAAAGCCTCCTCTCGGGCATGGCCATCGGCTCGGAGACCATGCACATCGACAACGACACCTTCGTGGGCCACTACGCCGCCCGCTGCAAGAGCGACCAGAAGTTTAAATACGTGCTCGACGGCAGTTCGCGCGGCGCTTTCGAGGGACGCATCCTCGTGCCCCCCTCGGCGCCCTTCACCGAAGCCTACCAGAGCACGCGCAACATCCTCGCGTCGGGCTCGGCGCGTATGCACTGCAAGCCTCAGCTCGAAATCTACAACGACGAGGTGAAGTGCAGCCACGGCGCCACCACAGGTCAGCTCGACGCCGAACAGATTTTCTACATGCGTCAGCGCGGCATCCCCGAGGCCGAGGCGCGCACCATGCTCATGCAGGCGTTTATGATTGACATCGTCGACACCGTTGGCATCCCCGGCGTGGCCGACCGTCTGCGCCATCTCGTGGAGCGCCGTTTCGACGGCTCGCTCGGCGCCTGCGCCTCCTGCCACAACAATTGCTGACCCCACCCCTCACACTCTCACCGACTCTCTCTCCCTCTACGCTACGATGACTCTCGACGTTGAAAAAATCCGCGAGGAGTTTCCGATTCTCGCGCGCTCCATCTACAACCGCCCGCTGGTCTACCTCGACAACACCGCCACCTCGCAAACCCCGCGCGAAGTGGTCGACGCGATTGTCGACGGCTACACCCGCACCAAGGCCAACGTCCATCGCGGCGTCCACACCCTCTCGCAGGAGGCTACCGAGCGCAAGGAGCAGTCGCGCCGCCGCGTGGCCGCCTACATCAACGCCGCCTCCGAGCGCGAGGTGATTTTCACGCGCGGCACCACCGAGGCGCTCAACCTCGTGGCCGCCTCGTTCGGCCCCATGGTGCTTCGCCCAGGCTCCGAACTGATTCTCACCGTCATGGAGCACCACGCCAACATCGTGCCCTGGCAGTTGCTGCAACGTCGCATCCCCTTCGAAATCAAGGTCGTGCCTATCCGTGAGGACGGCTCTCTCGACCTTGACGTCTACCGCTCGCTCTTCAGCGAGCACACCGCCCTCGTGTCGGTGTGTCACGCCTCGAATGTGCTCGGCACGGTCAACCCCGTGGCCGAGATGATAGCCGAGGCCCACGCCCGGGGCGTGCCCGTCGTGATTGACGGAGCGCAGTCCGTGCCCCACATGGCTGTCGACGTCCGCGCGCTCGACGCCGGACTCGCGCACCTCGCCGCGCTCCTCGGCGTGGATCCGGCCACCCCGGGCACGGGCGCGGCGGGCGGCACCGCGGCGGGCCTCGTCGCGTGGGGCGCGGTCGTGGGATCCGGATCCGCGGGCGTGGCCGACGCGATCGGCCTGGCCGGTCTCCTCGCGGACGCCGACGTCGTGATCACCGGCGAGGGCCGCTTCGACGCGCAGTCGCGGACGGGCAAGGTCGCCTCCCACGTGCTCGACGTCGCCCGGGCGCACGGCACCGCGGCGATCCTCGTGGCCGGCTCCGTCGCCGCTCCCACGGTCGGGTTCGCGGCCGCGGTCTCCCTCACCGACCTCGCCGGATCCGCGGACTCCGCGCGCGCGGACGCCGTGACCTGGCTCGAGCACGCCGCCGAGGACGTGGCGCGCGGACGGGCGTGGCGCGGCTGACGCCCGAAGGTCTCAGTCCCGGGCGACGGCCGCCGGGTCCGCGCGCCCCGCGGCACCCGCAGCGCCCCGCCCCCGCGACCGCTCGCGGGAGGGCTCCTGAAGCCGCTCCCGCAGCGCGCGGTACTCCTCCGCCACGTCCGCCGCCGCGACGTCCCACGTGCGCCGGGCCGCGTGCGCCCGCGCTGAGGCCGAGAGCCGCGCGAGGGCGGGACGGTCGGCGAGCAGGTCGCGGATCGCGCGGGCCCAGTCGGCGGGATCCCGCGTCGGCACGAACACGCCGCTCACGCCGTCCCGTACCGAGTCGACGAGCCCCTCCGTCCGCGACGCGACGACGGGCGTGCCGCACGCCGCGGCCTCGAGCGCCACGAGCCCGTAGGTCTCCGCCGCCGACGGCATGAGCGCGAGGTGCGCGCCGGCGAGGACGCGGGCGGTCGCCTCCCGATCGAGCGCACCCACGAAGACGACGTCGTCCTCGAGGCCGAGCGAGCGCACGAGCGCGTGCAGGCTCGCCGCGTACGCGTCCCGGCCGGGCGAGATGCCGCCGGCGATCACGAGCAGGGGCCGGGTCGCCGGATCCAGCAGGGCCATGGCCCGCAGCGCGACGTCCTGCCCCTTCAGCGGCTGGATCCGCCCGAGCAGCACGATCCGCACCCGCCCGCCGCCGTCGCGGCCCGACGGCTCCCGCAGGAACGCCTCCTCCACGCCCGGCGCCACGACGTGCACGGCGGCGGGATCCGCGTCGTACGCCTCCACGAGCAGCCGCTTCTCCGACGCCGCGGACGCGACCACGAGGTCGGACGCGCGCACGAGCCGCCCCTCGTCCGCGAGCCGGGACGCGGGCTCCGGGGTGTCCCCCGCCACGAGCCGGCGGTTCTTGCCCGCGGACACCGAGTGGAGGGTCAGCACGTGCGGCACGCCCCACGCGCGCGCGACCGGCAGGGCCGCCACGGCCGACAGCCAGTAGTGCGCGTGCACGACGTCGGCCGGCGGCAGCGCGGCGAGGGCGTCGGCGAACGCGTCCGTGATCCCGGGCAGCTCCTCCTTCGCAAGCGGCCCGACCGGCCCCGCCCGCAGCGACAGCAGCTCGACGCCCGGCGCGACGGGCAGCACCGCCGGATCGGCCGGATCCGTGGCGCGCGTGATCAGCCGCACCTCGTGCCCCTGCCGTCCGAGGCTCCGCGCGAGCTCCAGCAGGTAGACGTTCAGCCCGCCTGCGTCGCCGGTGCTCGGGGTCTGGATCGGCGACGTGTGCAGCGAGACGAACGCGATCCTCATGGGCCCGATCCTACGAGCGCGCCCGCGCCCCCTCCCGAGCCCGACGTCCGCCGCGACCGCGCACCGCCCGGACGGGGGCAGGAGATCCGCGCCCCCGATCCGGGAGAATGGGCGGATGCGGTCGCCCGGCCGCGTCCCGCCCACTCCTCTCCTGCCCCGGGAGAGCCCGTCTGGAGGCCCGCATGACGCGCCCTGCCGGCACCGCGACCATGCAGATCGGCGAGCTCGCCGAGCGCACCGGCCTGTCGCACCGCACGCTCCGCCACTACGACGAGACCGGCCTCCTGCGCCCGTCCGGCCGCTCCGAGGGCGGCTTCCGCCTCTACACCGACGACGACCTGGAGCGCCTCCTCCTCATCCGCCGGATGAAGCCGCTCGGCTTCTCGCTCGAGGAGATGATGCGCCTGCTCGAGGTCTCGGACGCCCTCGACGCCGCCGGCCCGGACGACGACACCGCGTCCTTGCGCGCGGATCTCGCCGCCTTCGTCGCCGACGCCGAGGAGCGCCGCCGCCGCCTCGCCGAGCACCTCGCCATGGCCGACGAGTTCCTCGACCGCCTCCGAGCCCGCTGACCGGGCTCGCTCACCTGAGGCGCTGACAGCGGGCCGCGCCCACCCGCCGGCCCGACCCCGCGGATCCCCCGCCCGACACCGCCTCGTACCATGGGGAGGTGTCGACCATCACCCCTCCCCGCGCGCCCGCCTCGGCCTCCGCCTCCCCCGTGCTGCGCGAGGCGTCCCGCCGTCGCACCTTCGCCGTCATCTCCCACCCCGACGCGGGCAAGTCCACGCTCACCGAGGCGCTGCTCCTGCACGCGCACGCCATCGGATCCGCGGGCGCGGTGCACGGCAAGCAGGGCCGCAAGTCCACGGTCTCCGACTGGATGGACATGGAGAAGGAGCGCGGCATCTCGGTGAGCTCCGCCGCGATCCAGTTCACCCACCGCGACACCGTCATGAACGTCGTCGACACCCCCGGTCACGCCGACTTCTCCGAGGACACCTACCGCGTGCTCTCCGCGGTGGACGCCGCGATCATGCTCGTCGACGCCTCCCGCGGCCTCGAGACCCAGACCATGAAGCTCTTCGAGGTGTGCCGCCAGCGCCGCATCCCGATCATCACGGTCATCAACAAGTGGGACCGACCGGGTCGCGAGCCGCTCGACCTCATGGACGAGATCAAGGAGCGCACGGGCCTCCTCCCCACGCCGCTCACCTGGCCCGTCGGCGAGTCCGGCGCGTTCTTCGGCGTGGTCGACCGCTCCACCGGCGAGTGCGTGCACTTCACCCGCACGGCCGGCGGCGCGAGCATCGCCCCCGAGACCCGCATGTCGCCCGATGAGGCCCTCGCCGAGGCCGGATCCGCGTGGACCAACGCCGTCGAGGAGAGCGAGCTCCTGCACGAGGAGGGCCAGGACCACGACGAGGAGTCGTTCCTCGCCCGCCGCACCACGCCGGTGCTCTTCGCGGCCGCCGTCCTCAACTTCGGCGTGACCCACATCCTCGACGCGCTCGACGCCATCGCCCCGGCGGCGCAGCCGCGGCCCGACGAGCAGGACCGCACGCGTCCCGTCGAGGAGGACTTCTCCGGCTTCGTCTTCAAGGTCCAGTCGGGCATGAACACCGCGCACCGCGACCGCCTCGCCTTCATGCGGATCTGCTCGGGCGTCTTCCACCGCGGCATGACGGTCACGCACGCCCAGACCGGCCGCCCCTTCGTCACGAAGTACGCGCAGCAGCTGTTCGGCCGCGAGCGCTCCACCGTCGACGACGCGTACCCCGGTGACGTCGTCGGCCTCGTCAACGCGTCCAACATCCGCGTGGGCGACACGCTCTTCGACGGCGCGCCCGTCACCTTCCCGCGCCTGCCGCAGTTCGCGCCCGAGCTCTTCCGCGTGGTCCGGTCCAAGGACACGAGCACGCACAAGCAGTTCCGCAAGGGCATCGAGCAGCTGGACCACGAGGGCGTCATCCAGGTGATGCGCTCCGACCTCCGCGGCGACCAGGCGCCCGTCCTCGGCGCCGTCGGCCCCATGCAGTTCGAGGTCGTCGTGGAGCGCATGACGAACGAGTTCCGCGCGCCGCTGCGCATGGAGCCGCTCGAGTACCAGGTCGCCCGCATCACCGACGCCGCCTCCGCGCCGGCCCTCGCGAAGACCATCGGCGTCGAGGTACTGGTCCGGTCCGACGGCACGCACATCGCCCTCATCACCACGCCGTGGCGTCTCAAGGCGATCCAGCGAGACAGCCCGGAGCTCACCCTCGTCGACGCCGCGACGGCCCTGCCGGACGCGTGATGACGGGAGCGGGGGCGTGACCCCTCGGCCGGTCACGGCTCCGCGGCTCGTGACGCACGGGATGCGGGCGTGACCCCCTCAGCCGGTCATGACTCCACGCCCGGTGATCGGCGGGATGCGGCCGTGACCTCCCTGGCGGGTCACACCGCTGCCGCCGACACCGCTCCCGTCAGCGATCCGGCCATCGACGCAGTCCCTGCATCTGCCGCGGATGCCCCCGCGTGCGGCGAGACCATCGCCGTCCGAGGCCCGGCGATCGACGCCGAGACCCGCTGCATCCACTACGGCTCCCCGCTCGACGTGGTCGCCCTCCGCGCCCCGTGCTGCGACGCGTGGTACCCGTGCCACCTCTGCCACGCGGCCGTCGCGGATCACCCGCTCGCGGTGATCCCCCGCACCGAGCACCACCTGCCGGCCGCCCTCTGCGGCGTGTGCCGAGCCACCATGAGCGTGCCCGAGTACCTCGCGGCGGACTCCTGCCCGAACTGCGGCGCCGAATTCAACCCCGGCTGCGCGGCCCACGCCCACCTCTACTTCGCGCCCTGACGGGATCCGGCCACGGCACGCCCGCAGCCTCAACCGCGGTCTGCCGCTCACCCCGGGCCGTCGACTCCCGGTCGGGCAGCCTCGCGGCCCGCCTCACTGAAACCGCCCGAGTGCCGCTACCCGCCCGCCGGCATGTCCGCGAAGCGCGAGAAGTGCCCGTGGAACCCGACCGTGATGGTGCCCGTCGGCCCGTTGCGATGCTTGGCGACGATGAAGTCGGCCTCGCCCGCGCGCGGGTTGTCCTTCTCGTAGGCGCTCTCGCGGTGCAACAGGATGACCATGTCGGCGTCCTGCTCGAGCGACCCGGACTCGCGGAGGTCGGAGATGGCCGGCATCTTGTCGGCCCGCTGCTCGGGACCTCGGTTCAGCTGCGACAGCGCGATGACGGGAACCTGCAGCTCCTTCGCCATGAGCTTGAGCGCGCGCGAGAACTCCGAGACCTCCTGCTGCCGCGACTCGACCTTCTTGCCGCTCGTCATGAGCTGCAGGTAGTCGATGACGACGAGCTTCAGCCCGACCTTCTGCTTGAGCCGTCGGCACTTCGCCCGGATCTCGACGAGCGTCATGTTGGGGCTGTCGTCGATGTACAGCGGCGCGTCGTTGATGCGGCCGCGGGTCTGGGCGATGGTCGTCCAGTCGCGCGCGTCCACGGTGCCCTTGCGCATGCTCTGCAGCGGCACGGAGGCCTCCGCGGAGAGCAGGCGCATCGCGATCTCGCTGCGCCCCATCTCGAGGCTGAAGAAGATGGAGGGCATGTCGTACTTGATGCTCGCCGCCCGCGCGAAGTCGAGCGCGAGCGTGGACTTGCCGAGCGCGGGGCGCGCGGCGACGATGATGAGCTGGCCGGGGTGCAGGCCGTTGGTGAGCGCGTCGAGGTCGGCGAAGCCCGTCGGCACGCCCGTCATCTGGCCGTCCTTGCCCTTGGCCGCCTCGATCTCGTCGATGGCGACCGTGACCGCGTCCGTGAGCGGCACGTAGTCCTCGGCCTCCACGCCGCCCGTGACGCCGTAGATCTCGGCCTGCGCGTTGTTCACGAGGTCGACGACCTCGCCCTCGCTGGCATAGCCCATCTGCACGATGCGGGTGCCCGCCTCGACGAGGCGGCGCAGCACCGCCTTCTCGGCGACGATGGAGGCGTAGAAGCCGGCGTTGGCGGCCGTGGGCACGACGCTCGTGAGCGTGTGGAGGTAGTCGGCCCCGCCCGCCCGGCTCAGCTCGCCGAGCTTCGTGAGCTCGTCCGTGACGGCGATGACGTCCGTCGGCTCGCCGTGCGAGTACAGCGACAGGATGGCGTCGAAGATGATCTCGTGCTTGGGGATGTAGAAGTCGATCGCCCGCACCTGCTCGACCGCGTCGGCGACCGCGTCCTTGCTGAGCAGCATGCCGCCGATGGCGCTCTGCTCGGCGAGGAGGTCGTGCGGCGGCGTGCGCTCGTGACCCGCGCGCTTGTCGCGCTCGTCCCGTTCGCCGGCGAGACCCAGATGGGCGATGGACACGTGCGGCTCCCCTCGGTCGGCTGGGCGGATGCGCCCGCACGACCGTTCTAGCTCGGACCACCGACACCGCTCGGACGACGTCGGCCGGACCGCTGACGGGTCCCTCCGCGATCCGTTCGACGGGCGCTGCCCCACGATATGGATCCGGTCACGCCAGGACCAAATGCCCCTGTGGACGAGACTGTGGACAAAGTGGGCGAAACGCCGGAGATCGTGTGGACTACCTGGGGACAGACCTGTGCACTACTGACTTTTTTCTGGCCAGAATGCCCATCTGACCAGGCCCGGAGTTCTCCCCCACCGGTGTGGGAAAACTAGTCTGCACCAGGGCTTGAGAGTTCGTCTGCTAGGGGCTCGCCTGTGGATGGGGCTGGGGATCCAGGGCCCTCTGACCGGCTGGTTAACCGCCGATGGCGGCGGGCTCCAGGAGCCCACCGCCATCGATCTCGTGCTGCGTTACTTCGCGGCGACGACCTGCAGGCTGATCGTGGCGACGATGTCGTCACGGAGCCGGATCGTGGCCTCGTGGTTGCCCGTGCCCTTGATGGGGTTGGGGATCTCGATCTTGCGCTTGTCGACCTGGCCGATGCCGGACTCCTCGACCGCCTTGGCGATGTCGGACGTCTTGACGGAGCCGAAGAGGCGTCCGCCCTGGCCGGCCTTGACGGTCAGCTTGACGATCTTGGCCTCGAGGCGGCTCTTGAGGTCCTGCGCCTCCTCGATGGTCGCGTGCTCGCGAGCGGCACGCGCTGCCTTGATCTGCTCGATCTGCTTCTCGCCGCCGCGGCTCCAGATGACCGCGAAGCCCTGGGGCACGAGGTAGTTGCGGGAGAACCCGTTCTTGACCTCGACGACGTCTCCGGGGGAACCGAGGCCGGAGACCTCGGTCGTCAGGATTACTTTGGACATTCCATTACCCCTTAACGGCCGGAGCCGGCGTAGGGGAGAAGTGCCATCTCACGCGCGTTCTTGACTGCGCGCGCGATGAGGCGCTGCTCCTGCACCGAGACACCGGTGATGCGACGAGCGCGGATCTTTCCCCGCTCGGAGATGAACTTGCGGAGGGTGGCGACATCCTTGTAGTCGATGACGCCGACGCGGATGGACTTCGCCGGGGCGGCGTTCTTGCCGACCTTGGCTCCGCGGAGAAGCTTGCGGCGGTCGCCGCTGCTCTTTCCAGCCATGATTCTTCCTGTCTTTCGTACGTAGTGCGACGAGCCCTAGAAGGGCGTCTCGTCGTTGAAGTTGCCGGGGTTGGACCAGCCGCCGTCGCCGCCGCCGGAGTTGCCGCCTGAGCTCGCGGGGGTGCCCCACGGCTCCTCGGCCACCTGCTGCTGCTGGGGCTGTCCGCCGCCGAACTGGCCACGGCCACCGCCGCCGGAGTTGCCTCCGCCGCCGTTGCCGCCGCCGCCGGCCGCGCGCGTGACCTGTGCGGTCGCGTAGCGGAGCGAGGGGCCGATCTCGTCGACCTCGAGCTCGATGGAGGTGCGCTTCTCGCCCTCCTTCGTCTCGTACGACCGCTGCTTGAGGCGGCCGGTCGCGACGACACGCGACCCCTTGGTGAGCGAGGACGCCACGTGCTCGGCGAACTCGCGCCACACGCTCGCACGGAGGAAGAGGGCGTTGCCGTCCTTCCAGTCGTTGCTCGCGCGATCGAAGGACCTCGGCGTGGAGGCGATGGTGAAGTTGGCTACCGCCAGCCCGTTCTGCGTGTACCGCAGCTCCGGATCACTGGTGAGGTTGCCCACGACCGTGATGATGGTTTCGTCGGCCATCGACTACTCCCCGGTCTTCTCGCTGGAAGCGGCCTGCGCCGCCGGCTTGCCGGGCGTCGCCGGAGCGGCATCCGTGGCGGGCGCCTGCGGCGCGGCGTCTGCGGCCTTGGACGTGGCGGCTGCCTTGCGGGCGGCCTTCTCGTCGGCGAGCTTGCGAGCGGAGGCGACCATGGCCATGGCCTCCTCGGCACGCAGCACCTTGGTGCGCATGACGGCCTCGGACAGACCCAGCTGGCGGTCGAGCTCCTGCGTGGCCTCGCTCGTGGCGGTGAGCTGGACGACGGCGTAGATGCCCTCGTTCTTCTTGTTGATCTCGTACGCCAGTCGACGACGGCCCCAGACGTCGACGTTGTCGACGGTGCCACCGCTGGTGCGGATGACGTTGAGGAACTTGTCGAGACTGGGAGCGACGGTGCGCTCATCGATCTCGGGATCCAGGATCACCATGAGTTCGTACTGATGCGTCACTAACCCACCTCCTTCGGACTTGAACGGTCGCAGACGATCTGCGACAGGAGGGTATGTGCATCTGTCCGCGCGGGGCAGGGGAATCCCGTTGCCGGGCGGACAACCTCGTAAGACTACCGGATGGGGAGGAGCCGCACCAGGCCGGCGGTCGCGGCCATGCGGATCAGCCCTGCTCGGCGGCCCACCAGGCGACGAGGCGTCGCTCGGCCTCGTCCTCGGGGAGCGGGCCCTCGTCGAGCCGCAGCTCGAGCAGGAAGCGGTAGGCGCGGCCGACGACCGGCCCCGGCGGCACGTCGAGGATCCGCATGATCGCCTCGCCGTCGAGGTCCGGACGCACGGCGGCCATCTCCTCCTGCTCCGCAAGCTCGGCGATGCGGGCCTCGAGGTCGTCGTACGCGAAGCCGAGCCGGTCGGCCTTGCGGCGGTTCTGCGTGGTCACGTCGGCGCGCGTGAGCATGTGCAGGCGCTCGAGCTCGGGACCGGCGTCGCGCACGTACCGGCGGACGGCCGAGTCGGTCCACCCGCCCTCGGTGTAGCCGAAGAAGCGGAGGTGCAGCTCGATGAGGCGGGCCACCGACGCGATCGTGTCGTTGTCGAAGCGGAGGGCGCGGAGGCGGCGCTTCGCCATCTTGGATCCGACCACGTCGTGGTGGTGGAAGGTGACGACCCCGCCGGGCTCGAGGCGGCGCGTGGACGGCTTGCCGATGTCGTGCAGGAGCGCGGCGAGGCGGAGGACGAGGTCAGGCGCATCGCCCGGGTGGCGGGAGCGCTCGTGGTCGATGGCCTGGTCGAGCACCTGGAGCGAGTGCTGGTAGACGTCCTTGTGCCGGTGGTGCTCGTCGGCCTCCAGCTTCATTGCGGGGAGCTCGGGCAGCACGTGGTCGGCCAGGCCGCCCTCCACGAGGAGGTCGAGCCCGGCGCGCGGCTCGGGCGTGCGCAGCAGCTTCGAGAGCTCGTCGCTCACGCGCTCGACGGAGATGTCGAGGATCCGCGGGGCCATGTCGTGGATGGCCGCGAGCGCGGCGTCGTCGAGCCGGAAGCCGAGCTGCGAGGCGAAGCGGACGGCGCGCATCATGCGGAGCGGGTCGTCGCCGAACGAGACCTCGGGGGCCACGGGTGTGCGGAGCACCTGGGCGAGGAGATCGTCGATGCCGCCGGACGGGTCAACGAGCACCACCTGCGGCAGGCGCACGGCGAGCGCGTTGACCGTGAAGTCCCGGCGCACGAGGTCCTCCTCGAGGGAGGAGCCGAACTCGACCTCGGGCTTCCGGGAGACGCCGTCGTACTGGTCGGTGCGGTAGGTCGTGATCTCGACCTGCTCCCCCTTCACGCGCGCGCCGATCGTGCCGAACGCGCGGCCGATGTCCCAGTGGGCGTCGGCGACGGGCTTGACGATCTCGAGGATGCGGTCGGGGCGCGCATCCGTCGTGAGGTCGAGGTCGGTCGCGGCGCGGCCGAGGAACGCGTCGCGCACCGGGCCGCCGACCAGGGCGAGCTCATGGCCCGCCTCGTGGAAGGCACGAGCGAGCACGGCGACCGGGGGCGATGCGGCCAGCTCGCGGAGACGCTCGAGGGCCTGTGCGACGCTGTGCATGGTCGGACAGTCTACGGCGGGGCGGCGACGGGCATCGGCGTCCACGGCGAGCGCACACAGGCCGCGCGGGGCCAGCCATTTAGAATCGCCAGATGCACGCCGCGCCTCGACACGACGTCGGCCGCACCCGCACGGACAGGGCCCTCCGGCTGATCCGGCGATCCGCCAGGCGCACGATCTCCACCCTCGTGTGCGTCACGGTCGCCGCCGGGACGCTCGCCGCCGGGACGGTCGCGGGTCCGTCGACCCTGGCGCACGCGGCTACCGAGGGCGTGACCCTGACCGTGGCTCCCGCGGCCGAGGGGATCCTGACCCCCGGCGAGGACCTCGCCGTCACCGTCTCCGTGGTCAACGCGACGGACGCCGCCGTGCCTGCGGGGCGCATCGACCTCGACCTCAACCGCACCGTCCTCGACACCCGCGCGAAGGTCGACGGCTGGCTCGACACCGCGTCCACCGACCAGAACACGCGCACCGGCCCGCGCGTCGGCCGCACGGACACCCCGGAGGTGCCCGCGGGTGGCACGGTCGACGTGGCCATCTCGGTGCCGTCGGCAACCGTCGCGCTGCAGGGCAGCCGGGGCGGGTTCGGTCCGCGCGGGCTCACGGCGGAGCTCGAGGTCGGCGGCGCGGACGTCGCGACCGGGCGCGGAGCGGTCGTCTGGAGCCCGGGCGCGGATCCGGCGCCCACGCCCGTCGCGGCCGTCATGCCGCTCACCGTGCCGCCGAGCGCCTCGGACTTCGTCGACGCCGAGGCCCTCGCGACCTACACGGCACCGGGCGGCACGCTCACGCGCCAGCTCGACGCGGTGCACGGCCGGCCCGTCGCGGTGGGCATCGACCCGCGGATCATCGCGTCCATCCGGATCCTCGGCGCCGATGCCCCCGCATCCGCCGTCGAGTGGCTGCAGCGCCTCCGCGAGATGCCGAACGAGACCTTCGCGCTGGCCTGGGCGGACGCCGACGTCGCCGTGCAGGCGCAGGCCGGTGCCGCGACCCTGCTCGCGCCCACGGACACCACCTACGCCGTGCGCGCGAACCGGTTCGCGGCGCCCGGCTCGACCCCCACGCCGACCCCGAGCGCGGCTCCCACGGCCACGGAGTCGCCGGCTGCGAGCGGCGCGGGCGACGGACCCACCGTCGCGGGAGCGGAGACCGCCGCTCCCGCCGAGACGCCCGCCCCCTCCTCCAGCCCCGAGCCCAGCCCCACGCCCACGGCGCCGGCGCTCGCCCCCGTGCCGAGCCTCGCCGACCTGACCGCCTGGGACTACACGATCTCCGGCGTCTCGTGGCCTGCCGCGGGTACCGTCACCTCGGGCGACCTCGGGGTGCTCGCCGCCAGCGGCACCACGACCGCGATCCTCGCGAGCGGTGACGTGCAGTCCACCGGCACCGCGTCGGTCGGCGCCACCGGCGAGATCGGCGACACCACCGTGCTCGTGACGGACTCCCGCGTCTCCGCTCTCGTCGACCAGGCGCTCTCCGCGGAGACGGACGAGGCGTTCGGGATCACGCTGGCCCAGCTCTCCGCGACCCTCGCTGCCGACGCGCGCGCCGCGGACGGCCACGTCGTGGTCGCGGCCCTCGAGCGGGGCTGGGCGGCTTCCGGCGGTCGCCTGGGGCCGCTGCTCGACGCGATCCAGGGGCTCCCCTTCGCCGACGCCGCCCAGCTGGGCGCGGCGTTCGCCACCGCGCCCGTCCCCCTCCAGGTCGTCGACCACCCGGAGGATCCCACGCGCGTCCAGCGGGTCGCCGACGCGATGTCACTCGAGGCGCAGGTGGACGCGTTCGCCAAGTCGGTCGAACGGCCCGAGCTCATCACCGGCCAGCAGCGCATGCTCCTGCTCGCGACGCTCGCCAACCGCTGGCGCGATGACCCGGATGGGCTCGTGACCGTCCAGGATGGTTACACCGCCCAGGCGGACGCGCTGCTCGGCTCCGTCGCCATCACCACCCGCCAGAACACCGTCATCAGCGACACGACGAGTCTCCTCATCAACGTCAGCAACGAGCTCGACCAGCCCGTCACGGTGCGGCTGTCGATCATCGCGGGCAGCGGCCGGATCCGCGTCGACGACTCCGCGCTCGTCACCGTCCCCGCACACGGCAGCGCGTCGGCGCGCCCGCCCATCACCGCCATCTCGAACGGCGACGTCGTGGTCACCGCCCGGCTCACCACCGAGGACGGCAGCGTCCAGATCGGCGAGAGCGCGCCCGTCGAGCTCTTCATCCGCGCCGGCTTCGAGGCCGTCGTCACGACGCTGTTCGTCGCCGCCGTCGCCCTCCTGTTCGGCTTCGGCCTGTTCCGCAGCATCCGCAAGCGCCGTCGCGCCCGCGCCCGGCAGCTCGCCGGCCTGCCCGAGGAGATCGATGACTGACCCCGCGCCCGCGACGAGATCCCGGGCCGGAGACGCCTCGTGACCGCGTCCCCCGCTCCCCGCGGCGGCATCGGCCGCGCGTCCGCGCTACTCGCGTCGGGCACGTTCGTCTCGCGCATCCTGGGCTTCGTCAAGGCCATCGTGCTGCTGCAGACCATCGGCGCGACCCTCGGCAGCTCCAACGCGTTCTCCAACGCGAACCAGCTGCCGAACAACATCTACGTGATCATCGCGGGCGGCGTCCTCAACGCGGTCCTCGTGCCCCAGGTCGTGCGCGCCGCGAAGCACGCCGACGGCGGCGCCGGCTACATCAACAAGCTCGTCACCATCGCGATCGTCGTGCTCGGCGGCGTCACGATCCTCGCGACCGTCGGCGCCCCGGTGGTCTCGCGCCTCTACGCCGCGACGCTGCCGCCGGACGTCTTCGCGCTCGTCGTCGCGTTCGCGTACTGGTGCCTGCCGCAGATCCTCTTCTACGGGCTCTACGCCGTCCTCGGCGAGGTGCTGAACGCGCGGGGATCCTTCGGCCCGTTCACCTGGGCGCCGGTCCTCAACAACGTGGTCGCCATCGCCGGCCTCCTCGTCTTCCAGGCCATGTTCGGCTCCGGCAGCCGCCCGGTCGACGACTGGAGCCTCGACAAGATCGTGGTGCTGGCCGGATCCGCGACCCTCGGCGTCGTGGCCCAGGCGCTCATCCTCTTCGTCTTCTGGCGCCGCGTAGGCCTGCGGTTCCGCTTCGACTTCGCGTGGCGGGGCGTCGGCCTCGGCACCGCCGGGCGTCTCGCCGGCTGGACCTTCGGCATGCTCGTCGTCACGCAGCTCGCGGGCATCGCGCAGTCGAACGTGGCCAACATCGCCGCCACGTCGGACAGCCCCTCGAGCACGATCCTCCTCAACGCGTGGCTGTTCTTCATGCTGCCGCACTCGATCTTCGCCGTCTCCATCGCCACCGCCTACTTCACGCGCATGAGCACGCACGCGGGCGAGGGCGAGGGCGAGGGCGAGGGCGAGGGCGACCACGACAGCATGCGCGCGGACCTGTCCTCCGCGGTGCGGCTCGTCGCCCTCATGACCGTCCTGTCCACCGCACTCATCGCGGTGCTGGCCGGGCCCGTGGCGCGTGTGATGGTCTCCGGCGACATCGGCGAGGTCCGCGGCTACGGCATCGTGCTCATCGCGTTCATCCTCGGCCTGCCGGCATTCAGCACCCTGTTCGTGCTGCAGCGCGCCTTCTACGCGCTCTCGGACACGCGCACGCCGTTCCTCATCCAGTGCGCGCAGGTCGTGCTGTTCATCGCCGGCGCGCTCGTCATCGCGCAGCAGCCGGTCGAGCGGATCGGCGTGGGGCTCGCCGTGCTGCAGACCGTCACGGTCACCGGCCAGGCCGTGCTGGCCGCCGGGCTGCTCCGCCGGCGCATCGGCCGCATCGACGGGCGTCGGATCCTCCGCAGCGCCGTCCGCTTCGTCGTCGCCGCCGTGCCGACCGCACTCGTCGGCATCGCGCTGCTGTCCCTCGTCTCGGGCGGCGCGTTCGACGGCGTCGGCGTCGCGTCGAAGGGCCAGGCGCTCCTCGTCGGGATCCCCCTGGCCGCCGTCATGACGGCCGTCTACCTCGCCGCCCTCGCCGCGATGCGCTCGTCCGAGCTGCAGCAGCTCGCGGGCCCCGTCATGCGCCGCATCCGCCGCCGCTGAGCGCCCGCCTGGCCTACCGCCGGACGCGCTGGCACCCGTGTCCGCTCCCGCGCTCCCGCCCGGTGGAGCCGCAGGAATAGCCGCTACCGTGGGTCTGTTGCAGAGGTGAGCGGGCACCGGGAAGGCGCCCCGCCGAGCAGTGGAGGAGAAGCCGTCGTGCGTCAGATCATCATCATCGGTTCGGGTCCCGCGGGATACACGGCCGCCATCTACGCCGCGCGCGCCAACCTCACGCCCCTCCTCATCGCGAGCTCGGTCGAGGCCGGCGGCGAGCTCATGAACACCACCGAGGTCGAGAACTACCCCGGCTTCACCGACGGCATCCAGGGCCCGGATCTCATGATGGCGATGCAGGCGCAGGCCGAGCGCTTCGGCACCGAGGTCGTCCTCGACGACGTCACGTCCGTCGACCTGAAGGGCGACGTCAAGCGCGTCACCCTCGGCAACGGCGACGTGCACGAGTCGCTGGCGGTCATCGCCGCCACCGGATCCGCGTACCGCAAGCTCGGCCTCCCTGCCGAGGACCGCTTCAGTGGCCACGGCGTCTCCTGGTGCGCCACGTGCGACGGCTTCTTCTTCCGCCAGAAGACCATCGCCGTCGTAGGCGGCGGCGACAGCGCGATGGAGGAGGCGGCCTTCCTCACGCGCTTCGCGGAGAAGGTCTACGTGATCCACCGCAAGGACAGCCTGCGCGCCTCGAAGATCATGCAGGACCGCGCGTTCGAGAACCCGAAGATCGAGTTCGTCTGGAACGCGCAGGTGGTCGACATCACGGGCGGCGAGAAGGTCGACGGCGTCGTGCTCGAGGACACCGTCACGGGCGAGCAGCGTCGGCTCGCGCTCGACGGCCTCTTCATCGCCATCGGCAACGACCCGCGCACGCACCTCTTCCACCAGCAGCTCGAGCTCACCTCCGAGGGCACCATCGCCGTCGAGGGCCGCTCGTCGCGCACGAACCTGCCGGGCGTCTTCGCCGCCGGCGACGTGATCGACCCCACGTACCGCCAGGCCATCACCGCCGCCGCCTCGGGCACCGTCGCGGCGCTCGACGCGGAGCACTTCCTCGCGTCCCTGCCCGACACGCTGCTCGACGCGGCCTCCGACGGACCGGACGGACCCGCGGGCCACGGCGCGCCGGCAGCCGGCAGCGTGGTGGATCCCGACGGCGAGCTCGTCGGCGCCGACCACCAGTAGCCGCACCCCTCATCACGACCCGATCCGGCATCCGCTCGGATCCACGCGAACCACACGAAGGAGAAACCATGTCCCACTCCCGCGACGTCACCGACGCCAGCTTCCAGGCCGACGTCCTGGACGCCGAGAAGACCGTCATCGTCGACTTCTGGGCGCCTTGGTGCGGCCCCTGCAAGGCCGTCTCCCCCGTCCTCGACCAGATCGCCGCCGAGAACCCCGGCATCGAGCTCGTCAAGATCGACGTGGACGACAACCCCGAGATCGCCATGAAGTACAAGATCACGTCGATCCCGGCCATGAAGGTGTTCCAGAAGGGCGAGGTCGTCAAGACCGTCATCGGCGCGAAGCCGAAGCCCGCGCTCGAGCAGGAGTTTGCGGACTTCCTCAAGTAGCAGCCGCTCGCGCCTGACCGGCGACGAGCATCACCGGAGGGCCCGGCACCGAGAGGTGCCGGGCCCTCCGTCGTTCGGCCGACCCTCGGCAGCGGACGGACGACGATGGGGATCGCGGGCCGTCGCCCGTTAGGCTGGACGGCAATCGGACAGTGAGAGACGTGACGTGACACCTGCAGGCAGCCCCCGCGAATCCGCGGGCACCAACCTCGACCCCTGGTTCCCCCATTACGCGGAGAGGACCTCTGGCCTCAGCGCCTCCGAGGTGCGCGCCCTATTCGCCGTGGCCTCGCGCCCCGAGGTCGTCTCCCTCGCCGGCGGCATGCCGTTCGTCTCCGCCCTCCCCCAGGAGCTCATCGTCACGGCGATGGAGAAGGTCATGCGCGAGCGCGGCTCCGTGGCCTTGCAGTA
This sequence comes from Clavibacter sp., assembly GCF_014802555.1. Classification (NCBI taxonomy): domain Bacteria; kingdom Bacillati; phylum Actinomycetota; class Actinomycetes; order Micrococcales; family Microbacteriaceae; genus Clavibacter; species Clavibacter sp. Next base: position 18,220 of record NZ_JAAVCB010000042.1, read on the forward strand.
CGGCGGCGGCCAGGGCACGCCCGAGCTCCGCGAGGACATCCTCGAGATCATGGCGCTCGAGGGCATCCGCGGCAGCGTCGACGACATCGTCACCACCACGGGCTCGCAGCAGGCGCTCGACCTCGTCACCAAGCTGTTCATCGACCCGGGCGACGTGATCCTCGCGGAGGCCCCCAGCTACGTCGGCGCCATCGGCGTCTTCCGCAGCTACCAGGCTGTGGTCGAGCACGTCGTCATGGATGACGACGGCCTCGTCCCCGAGGCGCTGCGCGAGGCGATCGCGCGGATCCGTGGCGAGGGCCGCACGATCAAGTTCCTCTACACGGTCCCCAACTTCCACAACCCAGCCGGCGTCACGATGTCCGCCGCTCGGCGCCCGGAGATCCTCGAGATCTGCCGCTCGAACGACATCCTCGTCCTCGAGGACAACCCCTACGGCCTCCTCTGGTTCGATCGCCCCGCGCCGGACGCCATGCGCAGCCTCGACGACGAGGGCGTCATCTACCTCGGGTCCTTCTCGAAGACGCTGGCGCCCGGCTTCCGGGTCGGCTGGGCGCTCGCGCCGCACGCCATCCGCGAGAAGCTCATCCTCGCGCAGGAGTCGGCGGTGCTCTCCCCCAGCTCCTTCAGCCAGCTGATCATCTCCGAGTACCTGCACGCATCCGACTGGAAGGGCCAGATAGACACCTTCCGCGGCGTGTACCGCGAGCGGCGCGATGCCACGCTCTCGGCGCTCCAGGAGCACCTCCCGGGACTCACCTGGACCGTCCCCAACGGCGGCTTCTACGTCTGGCTGAAGCTCCCCGAGCAGCTGGACTCCAAGCAGATGCTCCCTCGCGCCGTCACGGCGCTCGTGGCATACACGCCCGGTACCGCGTTCTACGCCGACGGGCGCGGACGAGACGCCATCCGCCTGTCGTTCTGCTACCCGACGCCGGAGCGCATCCGCGAGGGCGTCCGCCGCATGGCGGGCGTGATCGACGACGAGCTGGATCTCCTCACGACGTTCTCCGGCACGGGCGCGCTCGCCTCACGTCCCACGACGTCCGTCGTCACCCCGCCGCCCGACCTCGACTGACCCTCCGCGTCCACGTACACCGACCGCAACCGGATCGAGCAAGATGACCGCACACGAGCCCCTTTCCGTCCTCGTCCTCGCGGGCGGCATCTCCCATGAGCGCGACGTGTCGCTCCGCAGTGGGCGCCGCGTGGTGGACGCCCTCCGAGGAGCGGGTGTCGTGGCGTCCCTTCGTGACCCCGACGCCACCCTCCTCGACTTCCTGCGCGAGACGCCCCCTGCCGTCGTCTGGCCGGTCCTCCATGGCGCGAGCGGAGAGGACGGCGCGCTCCTCGGCTTGCTCGAGCTCGCCGGCGTCCCGTACGTGGGCTCCTCCGCCCGCGCCGCCCGCCTCGCGTGGGACAAGCCGACCGCCAAGGCGATCGCGGGGACCGTCGGGATCCGGACGCCGCGATCCGTGACCCTGCCGAAGGACACGTTCCGCGAGCTCGGAGCGGCAGCCGTCCTCCGGCTCGTGACCGAGGCCGTGCCCGCCCCGTACGCCGTCAAGCCGGCCCGCGGCGGATCCGCGCAGGGCGTCACGATCGTGCGGGACGCGGACGCCCTTCCCCGGGCGATGGTGGACGCCTACACCTACGGCGACGTCGCCCTTATCGAGCAGCTCATCGAGGGCACCGAGGTCGCGATCGGCGTCATCGACACCGGCGCCGGCCCCGAGGCCCTGCCTGCGACGGAGATCGTCCCCACCTCCGGCGTGTACGGCTACGAGGCGCGCTACAACGCGGGTCTCACGCGCTTCTACACGCCGGCACGCATCTCCCCCGAGGAGGCCGCCGCGGCCTCCACCGCGGCCGTCGGGATCCACCGCGCGCTCGGCATCGGCCAGATGTCGCGAGTCGACATCATCATCGACGCCGCGGGCGAGCCGTGGTTCCTCGAGGTCAACGTCATCCCCGGCCTCACGGAGACGTCATTGCTCCCCCAGGGCCTCGCTGCCGCGGGCATCGAGGTGGGCGATCTGTACCGTCGGCTCGCCGAAGCCGCGCGGGACGCCTCGACCATCCGCTGACTCCGCCGCGCGTGGCGACGGAAGTCGCCCACTCGGGCTGTGTCCGGACGCGTCAGCTGGCGTCAGCGTGCGGCACGCCCATCTCCTGGGCGATGCGCGTCAGGTCCCCCACGGTCGCGAAGTCGATCACGATCTGGCCCTTCTGCGCCGACATCGTCACTCGTACGCTCGTGTTCAGGTGATCCCCGATACGCTGCGCCGTCTCGTCCAGATGGGCGTTGCGCGCCGAGGTGGAGCTCTTCCGCGGCTTCGTGGCCTTCTGGCCGCGCTGGGCCGCCGCCTCAGCGGCGCGGACGGAGAGATCCTCGTTGACGATCTTCTCGGCGAGGTGGCGCATCGCGTCCTCATCGCCCGAGGACAGGATCGCACGTGCATGACCCGCGGACAGGACGCCGGCGGCGACGCGGTGCTGCACGTCCTCCGGAAGGCGCAGCAGTCGGATCGTGTTGGTGATCTGCGGCCTGGATCGCCCGAGACGCTGTGCGAGCTCGTCCTGCGTGATGGCGAAGTCGGCCAGGAGCTGCTGGTATGCGCTGGCCTCCTCGAGCGGGTTCAGCTCCGACCGGTGCAGGTTCTCGAGCAACGCGTCACGGAGCATGGACTCGTCGGCGGTGTCCTTAATGACAGCCGGGATGGTGTGCAACCCGAGCTCCTTTGTGGCACGCAGCCGGCGCTCCCCCATCACGAGCTCGTAGCGCGCCCGTCCATCAGCGTCGGCCCCCAGCGGACGGACGACGATGGGCTGGAGCACCCCGTACTCCCGGATGGAGACCATGAGCTCCTGGAGCTCCTCCTGGCGGAAGTCGGTACGCGGCTGCTGCGCGTTGGGGGTGATGTCCGCGGGATCGAGGTTCGCGAGGCGCGCTCCCGGCACGGCCACGAGCTCGGGTTCGCTCGTGCCCTGCGCATCCCCCTGGTGGACGCCGCTCGGCGCGCCAGCGCCGATGCTGTCGGGGAAGAAGACGTCGACGGGCCGGCTGCGCTCGTCGGAGGTGGGGATGAGCGCGCCGATGCCACGCCCCAGGCCGGTTCTCTTGGTTGCCATCAGTTCTGGGCTCCTCGGTGTGCGATCTCGGCCGCGGCCTCCAGGTAGGAGAGCGCGCCAGGTGAGTTGGGGTCGTAGCTGATCACGCTCTGCCCGTAGCTGGGCGCCTCGCTGATGCGGACGGACCTCGGGATGAGTGTCGTCAACGTCTGCTGTGGGAAGTGCTCACGCACCTCCGCTGCGACCTGCTGCGCGAGGTTCGTACGTCCGTCGTACATGGTCAGCAGGATGGTCGACATCGACAGCTCGGGGTTCAGGTGCTGCGATATCAGCTCGATGTTTGACAGCAGCTGACTCAGACCCTCGAGGGCGTAGTACTCGCATTGGATGGGGATCAGCACCTCCTTGGCGGCGCTGAATGCGTTGATCGTGAGCAACCCCAACGACGGCGGGCAGTCGATCAGGACGTAGTCGAAGTCTTGACCGCGGTCTGACGCCAGGAACGCATCCAGTGCCAGTCGCAGGCGTCGTTCCCGTTGCGGCAGGTTGACGAGCTCGATCTCGGCTCCAGCGAGGTGGATCGTGGCCGGGACGCAGAAGAGCGTGTCGAACTCCGGGCTGCTCTGCACCGCATCCTCGACCGGCGCGGAGTTGACGAGCACGTCGTAGACGCTCGTCAGGTCACTGGACCGGTCGGCACCCAATGCCGTCGATGCGTTTCCCTGCGGATCCAGGTCGATGACCAGCGTCCGAGATCCCGATTTCGCCAGCGCGGCAGCGAGGTTCACCGTGGACGTGGTCTTGCCCACGCCGCCCTTCTGATTGGCGATCGTGAAGACCCGCGTGCGCGTGGGGCGTGGCAGGACGAGTCCGGCGAGAGCCTTCCGTCGTCGGCTCGTCTCGGAGAGCTCACGAGCTATGGGGCTGAGGTCGTCATCCATGGGTGACTCTCCGTCGATCGATCGGGACGATGAAAACGAATGGACGGCTGACATGTTTCACGTGGAACATTTGTCGCCGTCCTGTCGCCTAAGGAATGTGAATACACATGCCATCAGCACTTCTTTCCGTGGCCGCCCGAGCCGACGCATCAAGCGACACGTGCCCGGATGACTCGCGTCACCTCGTCGACCTGTCCTGCTCCCAACGTGATGACTTCGACATCCTCCAGGTGATGCTTGCGAATGGCCCTGCTCGCGGCCTCCACTTCCCGCTCCGCGTTCGCACCCTTCATGAGCACGAGTTCTCCGCCGGTCTTCACAAGCGGCACTGTCAGCGGGATCAGCTTGGAAAAGGCGCTGACTGCCCGGGCGGTCACTTGATCAAGGCTAATCTCGTTCGCGACATCCTCTGCGCGAGCGCGTCGGACCTGCACGTTGTCCAACCCGAGATGCGCGACCTGTTCTTCGAGCCAGGCTACGCGACGTTCCATGGGTTCGATGAGCACGAAGTCGACGTCGGGACGCGCGATGGCCAGCACCAGACCGGGCAGGCCGGCCCCGGTTCCGATGTCTCCGACCACACCAGGATTCAGAAGCGGTGCGACCAGCACGGAGTTGATGATGTGGCGCGACCAGAGCCGTGGGGGCTCGAGCGGGCCGATGAGCCCGAGTTCCTCTCCCCTGCTCCCGAGCTGCGACGCGAATTCACGTGCGACAGGCATGCGGACACCGAACAGTGACGCTGCGATGGGTGGTTCCATCTCTACGCTCGTATGCTCCGGCATCGCACATCCATCCTCTTATCGGTGGCTTCCCCAGCCCCATGCGTCGAAGTCACCTGACAGCCTGAGTTATCGGCGCCGTCCGCGTTTGCCGCCCGTGCGAGTTTAGCGTCGATCGTCGCGGGCCACGATCACGCGCGCGGTGCCGCGCTCCGTAGCGGCGGTCGAGGAGAGGGCCCGTGGGATGTTCCACGTGAAACATGTCTCTCGACTGCTCGTGTCACACTTCGATGAATTCTTGTGGAGTGAGCGCCACACCACGTTCACCTCCATGCGCCGCATCGCGTGTTTCACGTGAAACATCTGCTGCAGGCCTCTGCACGGGTGTCAGGCGCTCGCACTCGTCCACCCCGCACACGAGATCAGGAATTGTAGAACCACTTGCCCACGCCTGCAGACCGGCCTTGACTGGCCGGAGCACATCGCAGTCATACTCAAATGTGTGAACGGCCGCATGGTCCCGTGTGCCAACACGTTCGTGTTAGCACGCGATCCGAACACTCGACACGCGGGCACGCAGAAGGCCCAGTCCAACGGACTGGGCCTCGCCGACTCACGCGTCGGTTCTCACGCCTTCGTGATCACCGTGTGCCGGTCGCGTCCTTCACCTTCGGACTTGGACGTGTATCCACGCTCCGCCACGATGTCATGCACGAGCTTCCGCTCATACGACGACATGGGAGCCAGGGACGCACTCGCTGACCCAGCCGAGATGCGCTCGATGGCACGGTCGACGAGCTGCCCCAGCTCGACCTGACGCGCATCCCGCGAGCCGCCGACATCGAGGATCAGCCGGCTGAACACACCCGTCTTGTTCTGGACGGCAAGCCGGGTGAGCTCCTGGAGCGCCGTGACGGTCTCTGGATTCGACAGCAGGCGCAGATCCTCCGAGTCCGCGGCATCCACGGACACGTAGGCACGCCCTCCACGCTGATCGATGTCGATGTCACCGTCGAGGTCGCAGATGTCGAGGAGCTCCTCGATGTAGTCGGCCGCGATGTCCCCCTCGTCGACGCCCGAGGTGGTGACCTCAGTCTCGACCTCGTCCGCGGTGGGGGCGGTGCCGTCGTGATCCGTGCCGTTCGCCACGTCCGTCATCGGCTCTTGGATCCTGCCTGCTTCTTGGCACGGTTCTTGCTCACGGGCTGCTGACGCTGAGCCGGCTTGCGCTCCTCGACCACGATGGTCGACGACTCCGCCGACACCTCAGGGGCCACGAGCTTGCCCTTGCGGGCGAGACGCGCTTCACGCGCACGAGCGGCCTCGCTGCCCGGCGTGGGCATGTTGCGGATGACGAGGAACTGCTGGCCCATGGTCCAGAAGTTCGAGACCAGCCAGTAGAACATGACGCCGAGCGGGAACGCGATGCCGGACACGGCGAACACCAGCGGGAGGATGTACAGCAGGATGCGCTGCTGCTTGAACATCGGGCTGGCCTTGGTCTCCTCGGACATGTTCTTCGCCATGATCTGCAGCTGCGTGATGAACTGCGACGCGCTCATGAGGATGACCATGGTCGTCGCGATCACGATGACCGTGATGTTGCCGTTGGCCGTGGAGATGGCGGACTGCAGCGGAGCGCCGAGGAACGACGACTCACCGAACGACCGGGAGAGCTGCTCGTTGAGCAGGCCGATGCCCGGGAGCTCTTCGACCGCGGCACGGTGGAGGACCGAGTACAGCGAGAAGAAGATCGGCATCTGCAGGAGCAGCGGTAGGCAGCTGCTCAGGGGGTTCGTCCCGGTGTCCTTGTACAGCGCCATGGTTTCGCGGGACATGGCCTCGCGCGAGAACTGGTCGCGCTTGCCCTTGTACTTGTCCTGGATCTTCTTCAGCTGCGGCACGACCTCCATCATGCGGCGCTGGTTCTTGATCTGCCGGACGAAGATCGGGATGAGCGCAGCGCGGACCACGAGGACGAGGCCCACGATGGAGAGCACCCACGTCGCCCCGTTGTCGGGATCCAGCCCGAGGGTGGTCCAGAGCGTGTGGAAGCCGACCAGGATGAGTTCTATGACCCACTTGATCGGCCACAGGATCGTTCCGAGGAAGTCCATGAGGTGGTCGTTAGCCCTTTCCGTGGCTGGGTGCGACGACGAATCCGTACCTCGTGCGCCGGTACTGCTGGACCTGACGGGCGGGGACGTCGTCGATGCCGCCCTCCGCCCAGGGGTGGCACCGGCATACGCGCCACACGGCGAGGCCGCCCCCGCGGATGAGCCCGTGCTCCTGGACGGCCTCGAGGCCGTACGCGGAACAGGACGGGTAGTACCTGCAAACATCCCCGTACAGAGGAGAGACGATGCGTCGGTAGAGACCGATGACCGCGATCGCCGCGTTCCGGGGCGCTAGGACGACAGAGGTCAGTACCCTCTTCATAGCGTCCTCACGGCCCGCGTCACGGCTGACGCGATCTCCTCCTGCAGGGTATCCCACGCTGTCCGCTCCATACCTGGCAGTACGCGGATCACGATCGAGACGCCCGGGCAGAGTGTCGGCAGGAGACCTGCGGTGACCGCCTTGAGGCGCCTGCGGACCAAGTTCCGGGTCACGGCATTGCCGACCTTCTTCGAGACGATGAATCCGAATCGGGTCGGTGCGTCTGACGGACCGGCGAGCGCAGACACGACCGCGGTCCCCGTCGACGTCCGGCGCCCCCGCCTGACGATGGTGCGGTAGTCCGCACCGCTCGTCACGCGGTTCCGCCGAGCGAGCACGTGCTACGCGGAGAGCTCGGTGCGTCCCTTGCCACGGCGGGCGGCGAGGATGGCACGGCCGGCGCGGGTGCGCATGCGAAGGCGGAAGCCGTGCTTCTTGGCCTTCTTGCGGTTGTTCGGCTGGAAGGTGCGCTTGCTCACGGTGAGTCTCCACTCAGGTTGGTCCACAGGGCCGACGAGTGCGGCTGGGAAGATGGGGCAGCCTCGAGGGCTGGGTCAACTGCCTAAATCTACGGGCCGGGCGGCCTTCGGTCAAACCCGCGAACCGGATCGTGATTATCCACACGGATCGGACATCGGCCGGTACCGACATGCCGGCGTCGATAGGGTCGATTTGTCCTGATCTCCGACAGTGGCTACCGTGTGGCGTGGCCGCGACGCGTCGGGGATCACCCGCGCGGTGTTGACGGCCCGTTCGCACACAGGGTGGATAACCCTGTGAGTAACTATGCTGTCCGCGGTCGCGGTACCCGGATGGTGCGCACCCTCGGAGCCTCCGAGGACGGACGCCGCACGCATGACCGCGACGCCCTTCCAGCGTCGACAGCAGTCCGCGCACCGCGAGGCGGCCCCGGCACCAGCCGCGGACCGAGCCTGGTGACGGCAGATGGGGAAACATGTCCGACCGCTCCGACCCGACGCACGCGATCTGGCAGAAGGTGCTCGCCGCCCTCACCGCGGACGACCGCATCACGCCGCAGCTGCACGGCTTCATCAGCCTCGTGGAGCCGAAGGGAGTGATGACCGGCACCCTCTATCTGGAGGTGCCCAACGACCTCACCCGCGGCATGCTCGAGCAGCGCATCCGCGTGCCCCTGCTCAACGCCATCGGATCGCTCGACGAGGCGGCAGGCGTCAGCAACTTCGCCATCGTGGTGAACCCCGGGATCGCCCAGGACGCCTTCGCCCAGCACCCCGAGCCGGCGGAGCAGCCGTACATCGAGACCCCGACCATCACGGCGCCCACCGACAACCCGGGCCTGCCGGCCTCACCCTCTCGCGGTGACTCGCGCCTCAACCCCAAGTACGGCTTCGACACCTTCGTGATCGGCGGATCCAACCGGTTCGCCCACGCCGCCGCAGTCGCCGTCGCCGAGGCACCGGCCAAGGCGTACAACCCGCTCTTCATCTACGGTGACTCCGGCCTCGGCAAGACGCACCTCCTGCACGCCATCGGGCACTACGCGATCAGCCTCTACCCCGGCATCCGCGTGCGGTATGTGAGCTCGGAGGAGTTCACCAACGACTTCATCAACTCGATCGCGAACAACCGGTCGTCGCTGTTCCAGTCGCGCTACCGCGACAACGACATCCTCCTGATCGACGACATCCAGTTCCTCCAGGGCAAGGACTCCACGCAGGAGGCCTTCTTCCACACCTTCAACACGCTGCACGACCACAACAAGCAGGTGGTCATCACGAGCGACCTGCCGCCGAAGCACCTGACGGGCTTCGAGGACCGCATGCGCTCGCGCTTCGAGTGGGGCCTCATCACCGATGTCCAGGCGCCGGACCTCGAGACGCGCATCGCGATCCTGCGCAAGAAGGCGCAGAGCGAGAAGCTGCAGGTCCCGGACGACATCCTCGAGTACATGGCCACCAAGGTCACCTCGAACATCCGCGAGCTGGAGGGCACGCTCATCCGGGTCACCGCGTTCGCGAGCCTGAACAAGACGCCCGTCGACCTGGCGCTCGTGCAGACGGTGTTGAAGGACCTGATCACGCTGGACGAGGACAACGTCATCGCGCCGGTCGACATCATCAACCACACCGCCGCCTACTTCAAGCTCACGGTCGACGACCTGTACGGCTCCTCCCGCTCGCAGGCTGTGGCCACCGCACGCCAGATCGCCATGTACCTGTGCCGCGAGCTGACCAACCTCTCGCTGCCGAAGATCGGCCAGCTGTTCGGCAACCGCGACCACACGACGGTCATGTACGCCAACAAGAAGATCACCGAGCTCATGAAGGAACGCCGCTCCATCTACAACCAGGTGACCGAGCTCACCAGCCGGATCAAGCAGAACCACCGCTACGGCAAGATGTGACGCCGGCAGCCTGTGCGCCCACCAGCGGCGCGCACAGGAGACGACGCAGCAGGAGGGGTCGGACCATGAGGTCCGGCCCCTTCTGCGTGCGTACGCCGAGCCAGGCCCCGCACCCACCCGACCCTCGACGCCGTCGGTGCCCTCCTGAACACGGCCGCGATGCGAGGACAGAGTGCGTGAGAGGTCGGATCCGCTGTTCCCCACAGTGTGCACAGAGTGTGGATAACTGTGGAGAACCGCCGGAGTGGATGTGGGTTCGAGGACCCGGCCTGTGGAACCGGCCTCGTCGCGTCGCCGCCGTTCCGCCGAGTCCCCAGGCCGCTGCACACCCGTCCCACAACTTCCAGACGTGTAGTTCCCGCTCGATCACGGGGACGCCGGGAGTTGTCCACAGATTCCACAGCGGTTAAGACTATTGATCCTTAAACCCTTCATTGGATGTCGCCCAAGAACCTCAGGGTGTGGAGGGATCGACGGTCGTGGGAGCCCCCGTCGGCACGGCTAGCATTGACCGACAAATCTTCCGCTCATCGAGGGGTCCACAACGTGAAGTTCCAAGTCAACAGGGACGTCTTCAGCGAGGCGGTGTCCTTCGCCGTCAAGCTGCTCCCGCAGCGCACGACCCTCCCGATCTTGAGCGGCGTGCTCATCGAGGCGACCGAGGACGGACTGACGCTGTCGTCGTTCGACTACGAGGTCTCGGCGCGCACGCAGATCCAGGCCGACATCGAGGAGCCCGGACGCGTGCTGGTCTCGGGGCGTCTGCTCGCCGACATCGCGAACCGCCTGCCGAACGCCCCCGTGCGCTTCACCACGGAGGACTCGAAGATCACCGTCTCGTGCGGATCCGCGCACTTCACGCTGCTGAGCATGCCCGTCGAGGAGTACCCGACGCTCCCGCAGATCTCGGAGCAGTCCGGGCTCCTCCCGGCAGAGCAGTTCGCCGCCGCGGTCTCGCAGGTCGCCGTCGCCGCCTCCCGGGACGACGTGACGCCCGTCATCACCGGCGTGCAGCTCGAGGTGGGGGAGACCAGCCTCGGGCTGATCGCCACCGACCGCTACCGCGTGGCCGTGCGCGAGATCGACTGGGACGGCGGCGACTCCACGACGGACGGCACCAGCCGCACCGCCCTCGTGCCGGCCCGCACGCTGCAGGAGATCGGCAAGACCTTCGGCCACAGCGGCACCATCTCCGTCGCGATCACGGACACCGACGACCGCCAGCTCATCGCGTTCAGCGCCGACAAGAAGACCGTGACGTCCCTGCTGATCCGCGGCAACTTCCCGCCGGTCAAGCGGCTCTTCCCCGAGACGGTCGACAACTACGCGGTCATCAACACGGCCGACCTCATCGAGGCGACCCGCCGCGTCCAGCTCGTGCTCGAGCGCGAGGCCGCCCTCCGCTTCACCTTCACGATCGACGGGCTCACCCTCGAGGCCATCGGCTCCGAGCACGCGCAGGCGTCGGAGAGCATCGACGCCCTCCTGACAGGCGTCGACACCGTGGTGTCGTTGAAGCCCCAGTTCCTGCTGGACGGCCTCGGCGCCGTCCACTCCGAGTTCGTCCGCCTCTCGTTCACGAAGACGGACAACCCCAACAAGCCCGGCCCCGTGCTCATCACGAGCCAGTCCTCCAAGGACCAGGCCGGCGCTGACAACTACCGGTACCTGCTGCAGCCGAACCTGCTGCTGCGCTAGATGTACTGGGTCATGACGTTGGTGACACTCGGGCCGCGGGCGTGAGCCCGTGGCTCGAGTGGATTCGTTCAGTGTTGTAGTGCTCGATGAAGGGGTCAAGCGCGTCGGCCCGGTGTTGGTTGCCGGTGAAGGGTTGCCGGTAGGCCCACTCGGTCGCGAGGGTCCGGTTGAAGC
>NZ_JAAVCB010000043.1:0-15722 GCF_014802555.1 Clavibacter sp.
CGGTCGGCGTGGGCGACGGCGTCGGGGTGGATCCGCCGGTCGTGCCGCCCGTCGTGCCGCCCGTCGTGCCGCCCGTCGTGCCGCCGGTGGTGCCGCCCGTCGTGCCGCCCGTGGACCCGCCGCCCGGGGAGGGCGCCGGCGTCGGGGTCACGACGGGCGTGCTGCCGGAGCCGATGGGCGACGTGGTGGTGCCGCAGGTGGAGGAGGTGAACGCGTCGTCGTCGAGGGTGACGGCGCCGTTGCGGGCGAGCGCGCGGCCGTCGACCGTGGCGCCGCTGCCGACGGAGACGCTCGTGAGCGCGAGGATCGTGCCGGCGAAGCCCGAGTTCGTGCCGAGGGTGGCGGAGCTCGACACCTGCCAGAAGACGTTGCAGGCCTGGGCGCTGTTGACGAGCGACACCCGGCTGCCGGAGCCGGTGGTGAGCGACGACGGGGCCTGGATGACGAAGACGGCCGACGGGTCGCCCTGCGCGTCGAGCGTGACGGTGCCGGTGTTGGCGAGCGGGCCGGCGGCCGTGTAGACGCCGGGCGTGAGGGTGGATCCCACGAGGTCGGCCGGCACCGCGGCCGTGGTGGGGCGGCCGGCCGCGTCGTCGTACGCGGTGGTGAGGTCGGACTGCGCCTGGCCGGCCGCGGCGTCGGCCGCGTGCGTGGCGCCGCCGACGACGCCGGGCGGGAAGCCCGTGACGGAGGCGGACGGGCTGGTGCCGAGATCCGCCGAGAGGGTGCTGGGGCCGGTGTTGGTGACGCCCTGGCCGGCGAGCACCGAGTACGAGGCGGCGGTGCCGAGGCCCACGGTGGCGGTGGCGGCGAACGCGCTCGCCGGGGCGAGGAGCGCGGCGCCGAGACCGGAGGCGGCGATGGCCGCGACGGCCAGCGAGGCGACGGCGAGGGACCCGGACCGGGTGCGGCGAGAAGAGGACGTGCAGGCGTGGCGCGACTGGTGCATGGACAGCTCTCGTCGGAAGGGATGGCGGGTGGGACCGCGACCGTATCGAGCGGCGGGCATCGCGCGAGCGCCGAGTGCACAGGCCGATACGGTGTCGGGGTGATCCCCATCGCCGTCGAGATCCCCGCCCGCGACGAGCTGCTCGACCTCTACGGATCCGTCGGCTGGAGCGCCTACACGCGCGACCCCGAGCGGCTCGAACGGGCGCTCGCCGGCTCCGACCTGGTCGCCACCGCGCGCGACGCCGACGGCCTGCTCGTCGGCCTCGTGCGCACCGTGGGCGACGGCGCGACCATCTGCTACGTGCAGGACCTCCTCGTGCGCCCCGACCAGCAGCGCGGCGGCATCGGCCGCGCCCTCCTCGAGCACGTGCGCGCGAGCCAGCCGTCCGGCGTCCTCCTCGTGCTCACCACCGACGCGGGCGGCACCGAGGACGGCGACCGCTCGCACCCCTTCTACCGCGCGCTCGGGTTCGCGCCGCACGGCGAGCGGGGGCTGGCGGCGTTCTCGCTGCGGGTCTGAGGTCGGGGCTCACGCGAGCTCGATCCGCTCGTCGAGGTCGAGGCGGTCGAGCAGCGACCCGTCGTGGCTGACGACGACCAGGGCGCCCCTGTAGGCCCGGAGCGCCTCGACGAGGCGGTCGGCGCTCGCCATGTCGAGGTCGTTGGTCGGCTCGTCGAGCACGAGGAGCTGCGGCGGCGGATCCGCCAGCAGCAGCCCCGCGAGCGCGACGCGGAAGCGCTCCCCGCCGGAGAGCGTCGCGGCCGCGCGGTCGACGGCGTCGCCGCGGATCAGGAAGCGCGCGAGCCGGTTGCGCAGCTCGCGCGGCGGCACGTCGGGCGCAGCCCGGCGCACGTTCTCCAGCACGGTGAGGCCGTCGTGGAGGCCGTCCCGGGCTTGGGGGAGGTAGGCGACCCGATCCGTGAGCGCCTCGGCGCGGGTGCCGGGCAGCGGATACTGCCGCGTGTCGGGCACCCCGACGAGCTGCGCGAGCAGCGTGGTCTTGCCAACGCCGTTGGCGCCCGTCACGGCGATGCGCTCCGGACCGCGGACGACGCGGGTGCGGCCCCGGACCGTGATCTCGGCGACGCGGCGGGAGGCAGGCAGGGCGGGATCCGCCAGGTCGAGCCGCAGGGGCGCGTCCGCGCGGAGCTGCGACTCGGCGTCGGCGACCGCGTCCTCGGCCTGCCGCTCGGCGTCGCCGTGCGCCCGGTGGAGGCGCCCCGCCGTGGCCTCCGCGTGCTTCCGGCGCTCGTTCGCGGCCATGCGCGGCATCGACTCGCCGGCCCGCGCCCCGGCCTTCGCGCGCCGAGCGATCGACGTCTCCGCCTCGATGCGCTGGCGACGCTCGGCGCGATGCGCCTGCTCGGCCGCGCGGATCCGCCGCTCGGCCGCGGCTCGCTCCCCGGCCACGCGCTCCTCGTGCGCCCGGTAGGTGCCGCCGGTGACGCTGATCCGGCCGTCGCGGAGCTCGGCGACCTCGTCCACGTGCTCGAGGAGCTCCCGGTCGTGGCTCACGACGACGAGGGCGCCCCCGCCAGCCGTCGACGAGGTCGAGCAGGATTCCGCGCGCCCGGGCGTCGAGGCTGTTGGTCGGCTCGTCGAGGATCGCCACGGGCCGCCCGCGGAGGCGCACGCCGCTGATGGCGACGAGCACCGCCTGTCCGCCGGAGAGCGTGGCGACGGGCCGGTCGAGGTCGCCCTCGGTGAGCCCCACGTCGCGGAGCGCCGTGGCCGCGCGGGACTCGACGTCCCACTCGTCGCCGAGCGCGTCGAAGTGCGCGGGATCGGGATCGCCGTCGAGGATCGCCCGCAGCGCGCGCAACCGGGAGCGCACCCCGAGGAGGTCGGCGACCGTGTCGTCCGGGCCCGTCCGGAGCCGCTGCGGCAGGTGGTCGACTGGGCCACTGGTGACGATGGATCCGGATGCGGGCGTGAGGTCGCCGACCACGAGCCGCACGAGCGTGGACTTGCCGGCGCCGTTGAGGCCGACGAGGCCGGTGGTGCCGCGGCCGAACCGGGCGGTGGCGGAGTCGAGCACGACGGAGCCGTCGAGCCAGGTGAACGTGCAGCGGTCGAGCGTGATGGATGGTGCGGTGGGCATGGGCCCTCCCCGGTGGATCGATGCGGGTGCATGACGACCACCGGGTCCGCCGAGGCGGACGGCGCGGCCCGCGAGACGGGCGGGCGCGACGGGTCGTCAGTGCGTGAACAGCTGCTGCGCGAGGGGCGCAGTACCGGGGTTCTGGCGCAACGATCCGACTTCCATGCGGGGAGCCCCCGTGTCCGCGGCCGGACCGACCGGCCGGTATGTCGGCCGCACCGGAGGCGTCGGGTCGCGACGGGGTACGTCCGGCAACCTACGCGGTCGGGTGGTGGCGGGGCAAGGGGCGGGCGGGTGTGCGTCAGCGCGGGAGGGCGCTGGCGCTCTGCGGATCCTCGATGAGCTTCACCGCGTCGTCGCGGTCGAGGCTCCCCGGGAAGTTGAGGTGGGTGAAGCGGCCGTCCGGGTCGTAGGAGGCGATGGGCGCCTGGATCCGGGAACCGCGGACAGCCGCGACGAGCGCCGTCGTCCGCGCGGCCGAGAGCGTGTCGGTCGGGCCGATCGCGAGCACGACGCGGAACCGGGCGCCGCCGTCGAGGTCGAGGCGGATCACGAGCGGATCTCGACGCGGGCGCTTCCGGGGCTTGTCGTAGCGGGACTCCCGCGGGAGCGGCGCCAGCTCGATGCGCGCCCCGACGAGGTCGGTGAACGGGCGCTCCAGGCCGCGGAGGCGGAGGACGCCCCGGTCGGCGTCGATGTCGAGACCGGGCGCGAGGCGCGTGATGACGAGGAGGAGGAGCGCCCCTGCGGCGGCGACGCCGACGCGGCGGCCGAGGAGGCTGAGGGGATTCGAGCTGAGCCAAACGATCAGGAGGAACCAGCCGCTGCCGAAGAGCAGGCGCTGCCGGTAGCTGGGCGCCGGGATCCGCACCCACCCGTCGTCGGCCACGCGTCAGCTCCCGCCGGCGGGGCGGGCGGGCTCGGGGGGCTCGGCGGATCCGTCGTGGTCGGCCTCCGCGCGGGCCGCATCGACGGCGGCGCGCTGCTCGGCCGCGCGGCGCACGTCGCGGCGCGTCACGAGGATCACGCCGATTCCGCCGGCGAGGAAGAAGATGGCGAGTCCGACCACCGGGATCTCCGTGCGCCCGAACACCCCCGTCGGGTTCCGCACCGCTGCCACCGCGAAGAAGGCGCCCATCGCCGTGACGATGCCCGCGACGACGTACTGCGCTCGCATCGAGACGGGGTTCCGGCTGGGCGTACCGGCGGGGCGGACGTTCCGCGCGCCCGAGCCCTGCCCGCGCTGCCCGCGCGCGGACGTCGGCTCCGCGACCCCGCTGCCGTCGACGAGCGCCGCGGTGTCCTCGAGCGTGAGGTGCCCCGGGAACTCGACGTGCGCGAACCTGCCGTTCGGGTCGTCCTTGGAGCGGGGCGGCGCGATGCGGGATCCGGCCACCAAGGCCAGGAGCGCGTCGCGTTGCGCGTCGTCGATCCGCACGCCCTCGCGCGTGGAGACGACGACGCTGCAGCTGCCGTCGCCGGTCGTCGTGAGGCGGAGGATCAGCGTGTCGTCGCCCGGCCCGCCGGCCAGCTCGATGCGGGCGCCGGTGACCTCGGAGAATCCCCACTCCTTGCGGCCGATGCGGAGGACCTGACGCGTGACGTCGATCGCGGGCGGCGCCGTGCGCTCGGCGACGACGAGGTACGCGATGCCGACGACGGCGACGATCAGCAGGATCGGCAGGCCGACCCGGATGAGCGGCGACGGTCCGATCGCGATGTCGACGAGTCGGGTGACGGCACCGACGGGCGACCAGAGCAGGATCCCGGCGAAGGCGAGCGAGGCCGCGGTGAGGAGCCAGCGCTGCCGCGTGCTCGGGGACGGGATCCGCATCCACGCGCCGCTGGCCATGCCTCGACCCTATGGGCGCGCGCCCGCGGCGCCGGCCGGATCGAGGCCCGCCCGCGCCCCCAGAACGAGGCGCGCAGGCCGTCGGATCAGCTCGCGGCGGGCTCGTCCCACCCCTCCTGCGGGGTGTCGCACGTGCCGCGGAACACGTACTGGGACGGGCGCTTGCGCTCGCGGCTCGACCAGTCGATCGCGGGGCGGCGCGCCTCGGGCGGCAGGTAGCCGAGGCGGTAGACGGCCATGAGCTCGAGCTCCGGCGGCACGCGGAGCAGCTCCTCGACGCGGGTCCACTGCGCGCGGATCTCCATCGGGAACGAGATGAACTGAATCCCCATGCCGATCGCGCCCGTCGTCAGCCACACGTTCTCCATCGCGGCGCCCATCGAGAACGTCGAGTAGAAGGACGCGAGCGACTCGGGGCGCTCCTCGGCGCGGTCGAGCATCACGCCGATCAGCAGCGGGCTGCCGGCGACGAGCTCGCGGTTCGCGCGGCCGAGCGTCTGCGGGACCCGCAGCACGTTCATCAGCCGCTGGCCGCGACGCGTGAACGCCTGCGTGGTGAAGGGGCGCAGCGGCGCCGGCAGCTTGTCGAAGAGCATGCCGTCGCGGCGCCGGTCCATCTCCT
Source organism: Clavibacter sp. (assembly GCF_014802555.1). Lineage (NCBI taxonomy): Bacteria > Bacillati > Actinomycetota > Actinomycetes > Micrococcales > Microbacteriaceae > Clavibacter > Clavibacter sp. The sequence continues at coordinate 5,528 of NZ_JAAVCB010000043.1, forward strand.
CCTGCGAGAAGCGGAAGTAGTGCTTGTAGCGCTCGAAGAAGGTGCCGTTCGACATCGTCTCGGTCATGCTCTCGCCGCTGATCTCGGCGATCCGCTCGATGGTGTCGCGCTCCTCCACGAGCACGAAGCGCCACGGCTGGCTGTTGAGCTGCGAGGGCGCGCGGCCGGCCACCTCCATGAGGAGCCGCTGGTGCTCCTCGCTCACGGGATCCGGCAGGAAGGCGCCGTTGGTGGTCCTCCGGGATCTCAGGACGTCGAGGAACTCCATGGGTCTCTCCAGGTGGCGATGGTGCCCGCGGCGTACCACGGGGCGGCGGTCAGGGCGACGGCGCGGTGCCGCCTCGTGCGCGTGCCGACGCGGGGGAGCGCGGCGAGCGGGATCAGGGCCGGGGCGAGCGCGCGGGCAGCGCGGCGGGCGGCGGGGCGCGCGGTGGATCCGGCCCAGAGCGGCGACGCGAGAGCGACCGCGGTGAGGGCGCCCGTGAGCAGGTAGGCGCGGTGGTGGAGGCGGAGCTCGGGGCGGGGCGGCAGGATCCGGGTGGCCGCCGCGATCCCGATGGCGCAGTTCACGAGGTAGGCGGCGCTCGCCGCGGCGAAGGCGGCGCGGACGGCGGGCGTCGCGTCGCGGGTGCGGCTCGTGGTCATCCCCTTCGACGCTAGTCCGGACCCGACCCGACGGTCGGGCGGCGACGGGGACACCCGGACGCCGGCCGGATCCGGGTTGGATGGACCCATGCAGATCCCCCCGGCGGCGCCCGCGCGCCTGCTCCTCACCCGGCACGCGCAGACGCCCTGGAACCGGGAGTACCGCTACAACTCGCGCACCGACGTCGACGTGGGCGACGACGCGGCCGAGCAGCTGGCGCCCCTCGCGGACCGGCTGCGCGGCGAGGGCGTGGAGCGGATCCTCGTGAGCACGCTCCTGCGCGCCCGCAGCACCGCGCGGATCCTGCAGGAGCAGGGCGTCGCGCCGGGCGTCGTGCCCGAGCCGCGGTCCGAGCTGGTGGAGCTCGACTTCGGCGGCTTCGAGGGGATCACGCGCGACGAGCTGCGCGGACCCGTGCACGGCCCGGCGTTCGCGGCGTGGCTCACGGGCGACGACGGCGAGCCCGCGGCGCCCGGCGGCGGCGAGACGTGGGCGGCGGCGGCGGTGCGGGCGCGGGCGGTCCTCCACGACGTGGCGGCGGATCCGCGCACCACGCTCGTGGTCGCCCACGGCTACCTGCTGCGCGTGCTCTACCTCACGGCGCTCGGCCGGTCGCCCGCGCTCACGCGGTCGCTGGTGTGGGCGAACGGGCAGCTCATCGAGCTGGAGCGCGACGGATCCGGGTGGCGCGAGCGCGGCGCCACGGCCGGCTAGTCGTGCGGGCCCGCGGGATCCGCGCACTCCGCCGGGTAGCGGAGCTCGAACACGACCTCGTCGATCACGCCCGTCCAGACCATGTCGTCGCCGCGGCGCGTGAGCGGCCCGTCGGTGAGGTCGATGGCGTCGGCGAGGCCGAGCCCCGCGATCCACGACTCGATCACGTCGCGCCGCACCTCGGGCGCGTACGCGTCGGCGTCGCCCGAGAAGTGCACGCCCTCCCACGGGCCGCCGAGCTGCCACGCGAGCGGCGGCAGCCCGCGGATCGCGCCCTCGGCGTTCCAGGCCAGGCCGATGGAGGTCTCGATCGCCAGCCGGGTGATGCGGCGCTCGGTCGGGACGTGCTCGGGTGCGGTCGACACGGTCTCTCCTCGTGCGGCCGGTGCGGCCGTGCTCGTGCGTGGGATCAGCCGCACCGTAACCGGGCGCGGGCCGCCTCGCCAGTCTGATGCGCCGCGCGGACATGCGACGGGACGCAGGACCCATCGTATTTCCTCGGGAGATGGATGAGAGGATGAGCGCGGCGGAGGCAGGGGATCCGGGCGGGGGACCGCACGGGACCGGCACCGCCCGCCGACCGCATCGGGGGATGCCGACGCCGGCGCAGGGATCACCCGAGGGGGACGCATGGCGCTCACGACCGCCACCGCACGACGCGAGGACGACGTCACGGTCGTCACCGCGGCAGGGATGCTCAACATGGCGGCCGCGCCCGAGCTCCGGCAGGCGATCCACGACGCGCTGGATCCCGCGCCCGCGCGCATCGTCGTCGACCTCGCCGGCGTCGACTTCATCGACTCCTCCGGCCTCGGCGCCCTCATCGCCGGCCTCCGTGCCGCGCGCGACGCCGGCGGCGACCTCCGCGCCGCGCGCGACGCCGGCGGCGACCTCCGCATCGCGGCACCCGGCCCTCAGGTCGCGATGGTGCTGCAGCTCTCCAACCTCGACCGGGTGCTGATCTCCACCCCCACGGCCGAGGCGGCCTACCGTGACTGAGACCACCCGCAGCCTCACGCTCCAGTCCCCGCCCGACGACGTGGACGCGGTCCACGAGCTCGTCGCCCGCCTCTGGGACGACCGCCCCGACGTGGGCGCGCTCGACCGGATGGCCTTCGAGACCGCGCTCGTCGAGCTCGCGTCCAACGTGATCGAGCACGCCGACACCGGCGAGGGCGTCTCGTGCGTGGTGCGCGTCACGGTCGACGACGGCGTGATGAGCGCGCGGCTGAGCGACGGATCCGAGCCGGGTGACTTCCGCCTCGCCCCGCGCGAGATGCCCGGCGTCGACGCGGAGTCGGGCCGCGGCCTCGCGATGGTGCAGATGCTCTGCGACGAGCTGACCTACGAGCGGGTCGGCGGCGAGAACGTGTGGAGCGTCCGCCGGACCCGGATCGAGCCCGAGGCGTCCTGATGAGCTCGCCCGCGCGCGCATCACGGCTCGCCGCGCTCTCGATGCCCGCCTGGGTCCGCCGCACGGCCTGGATCCCCGAGTCCGCCGCCCGGTCGGGTTCCGCAGGCACGTCCGGCCCCACCCCGGTTCTCAAGCAGCTGCCGATGCTGGTGCTGTTCGCGCTCGCGGTGCTCGCCAGCTTCGCCGTGCCCACGCTCGGGGTGACGGCGCCGCGCGCGCTCCTCGTGTCGTGCGGGATCCTCGTGGTCGCCACCCTGCTGGCCGTCGTCGTCACCCTGCGCCGCGACCTCGCGCGCTTCGCCGTCGTCGTGCCCGCGCTCGACTTCCTCGCCGTCGGCCTGCTGCGGATCGGGACGGGCGAGAACCTGTCCGTGTTCGGGTCCCTGGTGATCCTCCCGGTCGTCTGGTTCAGCCTGAACCCGAGCCGCTGGAACGTGCTCGTCGCGTTCGTCGGCGTCTACGTGAGCCTCGGCCTGCCGCTGCTCCTCCGGCTCGGCGGGCAGAACGCGAACGAGCTGTGGCGCGGGTTCTTCAGCGCCCTCGCCTTCGCGGTCGCGGCGCTCGTGGTCAACGAGCTGTCCCGGCGCACCCGCTTTAGCCTCGAGGCCTCGCACGACCGGGAGCGGGTGAGCGAGGAGGAGCTGACCCGCGCGTCGATCGTGCAGCAGGCGCTCCTGCCGAAGACGACCGTGCCGCTGGCCGGGTACCAGGTCGCGGGCGCGTGCCTGCCGTCCAAGGCCGTGGGCGGCGACTTCTTCGACTGGTACCCGGTGCGCGAGGGCCTCGCGTTCACCCTCGGCGACGTGATGGGCAAGGGCGTGGGCGCGGGGATCATCGCGGCCACCGCGCGCGCGGTCGTGCGCAGCGCCAAGAACGTGCCGGATCCCGTCGCCGCCATCGAGCGCACCGCCGACTGCTTCACCGCGGAGATGAGCGCGGCCGCGTCGTTCGCCACGGTGTTCCACGCCCGCGTCCGCGCCGAGGACCACACGGTCCTCTACGCCGACGCGGGCCACGGCCTCACCGCGCTGGTGCGCGCGGACGGCACCCACGAGCGGCTCGAGTCCACGGACCTCCCGGTCGGCGTGCCGGGCGCGGCGGGATGGAGCTCGCACGAGGTGGAGCTCGGCCCCGGCGACCTCATCGTCACCTTCAGCGACGGCGTGCTCGACCTCTACGACGGCACCCTCCGCGCGGTCGACCGGGTGGCCGAGCTGGCGCGCGAGTCCGCGTCGGCGGACGAGCTGGTGCGGCGGATCACGGCGCTCGCCGCCGGCCAGGCGAATCCCGACGACGTGACAGTGGTCGTCCTGCGCCGCGAGGCCTGAGAGCGGTCGGCTGCGAGGCCCTCCTGATCCGGGGAGGGCTCCGAACACCTGCGCATACACTCGAAGAAGGCGCCGCGGTCCGGGGGGATCGAGCGGTGGGCGGGTCTCCGTCCGACCCGATCGGCGCTGGGATCACCAGGGGGAAGCACATGGCCATGCCGGACACCGTCGCGCGCTCGGGTGGCTCGGATCCCGCGGGTCGCGCCAGCCGCGACGCCTCGTCCCTGCAGGGTCCCGCCGAGGAGGCGCGCCTCCGGGCCGTGCACGACCTGCGGCTCGTCGGATCCGCCGCGGAGGAGCGCTTCGACCGCATCACCCGCATCGCGCGCGAGCTCTTCGACATGCCGGTGGCCGAGATCAACCTGGTGGGCGACGTCGAGCAGTTCACCAAGTCGCCGCAGCCCGCGGGCGTCTCGCTGCTGTCCGACCGCACGCAGTCGTTCTGCGACATCGCGATCCGGAGCCCGGAGATCCTCGTGGTGCCGGACGCGACCGCGGACGCGCGCTTCGCCGAGCGCACCACGGTCACCGGGCCCCGCCACATCCGCTTCTACGCGGGACGCCCGCTGCTGTCCGGCGGCCAGACCGTCGGCACGCTCTGCCTGGTCGACACCGAGCCGCGCGAGCTCGCGCCCGACCAGGAGAGGCTCCTCGACGTGATGGGCGCCTGGGTGGAGCGCGAGCTCCGCGACAGCCGGGAGGAGGAGCTCGCGGGCGAGATCCAGCGGCGGCTCCTGCCCGTCGACCGTCCGCTCTGGCCCGACTTCGACCTCGCCGGCATCAGCCGCCCGGCCCGCGGCGTGGGCGGCGACTTCTACGCGTGGGGCGAGGACGCGGACGGGCTGCACGTGACCATCGCCGACGTGATGGGCAAGGGCGCGGGCGCTGCGATCCTCGCGTCGGCCGTGCGCTCGGGCTTCCAGGCGCACCGAGGGCCGGACGCCGCGCGCACCGTCGCCGCCGTGCAGGCGCAGCTCCAGGCCGACCTCGACGCGACCGAGACGTTCGCGACGTTCCTGCACTGCCGGGTCGACGGATCCACCGGTCGCTTCGCCTACACGGACGGCGGCCACGGCCTCACGGTGTTGATCCGCGCGGACGGGACGCACGAGATCCTGCCGGCGCTCGGGCTGCCGCTCGGCGTCGTGCCGGGCGCCGACTGGGCGGCGGCATCCGGCGAGCTGCGTCCCGGCGACCGGATCCTCGCCTTCACCGACGGCGCGCTCGACCTCTTCGACGGATCCCTCGACTCGGTCGCCCCGCTCATCGACCTGGTGCGCACGGCAGCGGACGCCGCCGCCCGCGGCACCCTCGGCGACGACGTGTCGGCGGTGTGCGTGCGCTACGCGGGCTCCGCCACGGCCTGATCCGCCGCGCCGACCCTCAGGATCCGATCGCCCCCAACGGCTGCAGGCTCGGGTGGTCGCGCACCGCGTCGAGGCCCTGCGTGCCGAGCACCGTGAGCACGGCGGCGATGGGCGCGTCGACGCCGCGGAGGCGCAGCGGCTCCACGTCCGGGAACTGGCAGACGAGCGCCCACTCGCGCACCTCGGGGTAGACCGCCGTCATGCCCGCGTACCAGAACGCGAGCCACCGGCCGCCGACCTGGCAGAGGAGGCGGCGGTCGGAGATCACGAGGCGCACCTGCTGCAGCTCGCGCCACTGCTCGGCGGCCCGCGCCTCGGCCGCGCTCCGCCGGGTCGCGTTGCCGATGGCCGCGGCCGCCATGCCGCCGAGCACGAACGCGGGACTCCCGACGAGGAAGCCGCTGGATCGCGTGTACGTGACGTCCTGCCCGTAGTACCGCTCGTAGTCCGCCCGCACGTCGTAGAGGAACACCTCGCCGGGCTCGGCGACGACGTCCCAGACGGGGAACCCGGGCGGGCGCTCCCCGCGCAGCAGCGACGCGCGGAGCCGGCACGCCTCCGCCCAGCCCGCCGCGCTGCGGACCGCGAGGTCCTGCGCCGCCGCAGCCTCGCGGGCCGGTCGGGCGAGCTCGTGCTGCGCTCCCCGGACCATCCCCTGGATCACGCGCGCGCCGCGCACCAGGGTCCGCACCGCCGCGACGCAGAGGAGCAGCAGGACGAGCCCGGGGATGAGCGTCTCGGGTCGGGTCAGCACCGACGGATCCGCCGCCGCGGTCAGGACCGCGAGCAGCCCCATCCCGAGCACGAGCAACGCCGGCCAGCAGAGCAGCAGGCGGAACCAGCCCGGCACCTCGCGCTTCACGACGCCGCTCCGGTCGGCTCCGGCTCCGGCGACCCCGTCGCGTCCGGCCTCGGCGCGTCCGGCCTCGGCGCGCACGGCAGCGGCGCGCACGGCAGCGGCGCGCACGGCAGCGGCTCGCCGGCCTCGGTGGTGGCGGAGGTGCGCGCAAAGGGCCCGGTCGGACCCATGAGGACGGTCAGGTGGTAGTCCGCGTGATCCCGCCACCAGACGCTCATGCCGGTCGCGCCCTCGAGCCGCAGAGCCTCCCAGGCGAGCCACAGCGCCTCGAGCCGCGCGACCGCCTCGGGGTGGCGCCACCACGCGGGATCCCACCGGCTCTCGCCGCGCGGGCTGACCTCGCGGCGGTAGGTGGGCGCGAGGAGGTCGCGCACGAACGCCTCGACGTCGGCGAAGACCTGCTCCGCGGATGCGGATGCGGATGCGGATGCGGCGGGCGCGTCCCCCCAGCCGAACGCGTCCGTCACCACGCGGCCCCCTGCGCGCGCCTCGTCGCGGCCCCGGAGCCGGCCTCGGAGCCTGCGCCCGAGACCGCGCGGGCGTCAGCGGCGGCGAGCGAGGCGCGGATGACGGCGGCCTCGGGGCCGTCCATCCACGGCACGGTCGCGATCATCGAGGCGCGCACGCCCGACGCGAGCAGCACGCCGCGGCCGCGGGGCAGCTCGGCGAGCTCCGAGGTGTCGAGGATCCGGCGCCGGTCGTTCTGCACGCTCGTGGACCGCACGCCGCGCGTCGTCGAGCTGGAGACCGTCTCGTGGTCGTAGTCGCCGATGAGCTCCGAGAGCTCCCGCAGCCACTCGGCCTCCTTCACGCCGCCGAGGTAGACGACCTCGTTCGCGGCGCTGAACAGCTTGCGCATGCCCTCGCGGCCGAACACGTCGACGCCCTGCGCGTACGACTGGAAGATCGACATGACGGGGATCCCGCGCGAGCCGCGGTGCGAGTACAGGTCGGGCAGCTCCTTCCACCGGCACACGTTCGCGGCCTCGTCGAGCACGCAGAGGAGCGGAGTGGTCAGGCGCCCGCCCGGCTGCGTGCGGGCGAGGCGCTCGGCGGCCTCGACGATCGCGACCGTGAGCGCGGTGACGAGCGGGGCGGCCGTGCCCTCGCCCTCCACCGAGAGCGAGTAGAGCGTGTCGGTGGAGCGCACGAACGCGTCGGGGTCGAGCCGGGGGCGGGGATCCACGGCCGCGTCGCCGCCGGCCGGCGTGATCCACCTGTTGATGCGGCTGCTGCGCACGCACGCCGCCATCTTGCGCGCGGTCGCGTACACGCCGTCGCGCTGCCGGGGCGAGGTGCGCGAGGCGCTCTCCACGTCGTCCGCGATGAGCGGGTAGCCGCCGTGGCGGAGCACGGCCACCATCTCTCGCTCGTCCGGATTCGTGAGCCAGCGGAGCACGTCCGTGATCGGCCGGTGGTCGAGCGCGGCGGCGAGCAGGAGCCCGGTGAGCAGGTCCTTGCCGGCCGCGTCGAAGAAGGCGTCGCCGCGGTCGTCGGGCTCGCGGGATCCGGCGGCGAAGTGCCCGGCGAGCTTCGCGGCGGTGGTGTCGTCGGTGACGGAGGAGAGCGGGTCCCACCACCAGGTCGGCTCCTCGTCCACGACCTGCTGCGGGTCGAACACCCACGTGGTGCCGACGCCCTGGCGCAGGTCGCGGGTGGCGCGGACGACGTCGGGCTTGTTCGAGGTGGTGATGAGCGCGCCGGGCGCCGCGAGGATCGCGGGCACCACGAGCGAGGTGGTCTTGCCGACGCGGGGCCCGGCGATGCCGACGACCACGTCCTCCCACGAGGCGTAGAGCATGCCGCCGGAGCGGAGGTCGCGGCCGAGCGGCACCCCCGGCCGCCCCGGGACACCGAGGCGCGCGGCCTTGGCGAGGGAGGCGCGCTCGCGCAGCTCGTCGAGGTCGGAGGCGGAGGCGAGGTAGCGGGCGCTGCGGTCGACGCGCGTGCGGCCGCGGCCGAGGCGGCGGACGGCCCGGGCGACGGCGACCGTCAGCGCGGTGAGCAGCGCCGCGACGGCGACGGCGATCACGACGGCGAGCGGGGTCCAGACGACCTCGCCCTTCTTCAGCGCGATGGCGACGGCGAGCGGATCCGCGGGCAGCGCCGCCCCCTCGCCCGTGAGCGCGTGCGCCGCGGCGAGGCCGGCCCACGCGGACGCGAGGAGACCGGCCGCGATGCCGATCGCCCACGTCGCGATGATCGTGCCCGGGTTCGCGCGCCCGGGCTCGGCGCGGCGGTTGGTGCGCTCGGAGCTCATGCGGCGCCCGCCTCCACGGCCGCGGGCTCCGCGGCGTCGACGGCCGACAGCGGCGGCTCCGACGGCCGGGTCGACGCCTCGTCCGGCTCCGGGAACGACTCGGTCGCGTGCCACGCCTTGTTGGTGTCGTTGATGTGCCGCTCCTCCTCGGTGAGCTCGACGTGCACGGGGATCCCCGGGTGCCCGCCGACCTTGATGAGGAACCTCCCGCGCCCCGGCGGCTCCTGGTCGGGCGACCAGCCGGGCGGGTTCTGCCACGACATCACGAGGTCCTGCTCCGAGCGCGACAGGGCGACCGCCTGCGTGAGCATCGACATCTCCGCGCGCGGCAGGCCGCCCGCGACCACCATGCCGGCGCGCTCGACGAAGCCGCGCGCCTTCATCCGGTCCTGCTCGTCGGCGAGCGCGAGGAGGTCGGACATGGTGTGCGTGATCATCGCGAGCCCCACGCCGCGCTGCCGGTTGAGGCGCGTGAGCGAGTCGATGCGGTCGACGATGCCCTTGCCCACGCGGAGCGCGCGCCACAGCTCGTCCATCACGATCAGGTAGTGCCGCCGCGGCTGCAGGCCCGCGTCGGCGAGGGCGGTCGCGACGTTCACGGTGCCGAAGCCCTGCGACCAGCAGGCGAGGAGCACGGCGGCCTGGAGGTCGGTGTCCGACTCGTCGATGGACGACACGTCGTAGACCACCGGCCGGTCGTGCCGCATGGCCACGTCGGTCTGCTGCGCGAAGATCTCGCCCAGCCGACCGCCGCGCGTGAGGCTGATGAGGCTCGCCTCGAGCCCGCGGGTGATCTCCTGGTACCGCCCGAGGTCGCCGCGGTCGACGGCGACGTCGCGCACGGCCGGGTGGGCGTCCTGGATCACGCGCAGCAGGTCGGCGAGCACGGGCACTCCCGGGAACTCGTCGTCGAGCACGCGCAGGGCCGCGTCGATGATCGACTCCTCCACGTCGTCGGGCGCCTGCTTGCGGAGGATCGTGAGCAGCGACGAGACCATCGTGTTGCGGCGGCCGTGCGCGTCGGCGATGAGGCGCTGCCGCTCCTGCTCGAAGCCGGCCGCGCGCAGCTGCTCGGCCGCCTCGATCGCGCCGCCCGGGTCCAGCACGTTGAGGTGCCCTCGGCCGCGGCCGAGCGTGATGACCTGGCCGTCGAGCGCGTGCACCATGTCGACGTAGTCGGGCTTCAGGTCGCCGAGCACGAGCGGCAGGTAGCCCATGCCGTCGCCGCCCACGCACATGCGGCGGATGAGGGTCGACTTGCCGAGGCCGGGGAGGCCGAGGGCGAAGATCGACGGGTTCGAGATGATCCCCGACTGGAACCACGAGATCGGGTCGGCGCACACGGTCGCGCCGGTGTCGAGGTGCAGCCCGAGCGGGACGCCGCTGATGGGGCTGCTGGATCCGACCGCGTAGGGCCACAGGCCGCACACCTGCACGGTGGTGCCGCGCCACTCGGGCGAGGGCTGCACGAGCACGCTCTCGCCGCGGGCCCGGCCGAGCCAGCCGCGCGGGGAGGGGCGGCGGTGGGCGCGGGCGGCGGCGCGGGCGGCTATGCCGGCACCGAGAATCGTGACTTCGCATGGCACCACGCCGGGGATTCCGCCCAG
>NZ_JAAVCB010000044.1:0-15416 GCF_014802555.1 Clavibacter sp.
CGTCACCGTCGTGCCCGAGGCGACGCCGGATCCGCGCGCGTCGGCCGACGCGGTCACCGCGCTGCACGACGCCGCCGCCACCAGCACCATCGCGGTGGGTGCCGCCTACGCGGACGACGCGTCGCTCGAGGGCCGGATCCGCACCGCGGCCACGGGCGACCAGCTGCCGGGCGGCGGCCAGCTCGTGCTGCCGGGCAAGCGCTACGTCGCCCTCTACGGCGCCGCGGGCACGGGCGCGCTCGGGGTGCTCGGCGAGCAGGGCCCCACGGACGCCGTGGCGCGCGCGAAGGCCCAGGCCGCCGAGTACCAGCCCTACTCCGACGAGCCCGTGATCCCCATGTTCGAGCTCATCGCCACGGTCGCCGCGGGCGCGGCGGGCGACGACGGCGACTACTCCTCCGAGGTGCCCGTCGAGACGCTGCAGCCGTGGATCGACGCGGCGAGGGACGCGGGCGTCTACGTCGTCATCGACCTGCAGCCCGGCCGCACCGACTTCCTCACCCAGGCCAAGCGCTACGAGTCCGTGCTCGCGCAGCCGGGCGTGGGCCTCGCGCTCGATCCCGAGTGGCGGCTCGGCCCCGACCAGGTGCCGCTGAAGCAGATCGGCAGCGTGTCGGCCGCCGAGGTCGACGCCACCACCGACTGGCTCGCCGGCGTCGTCCGCGACCGCGGCCTCCCGCAGAAGATGCTCGTGCTGCACCAGTTCCGGCTCAGCATGATCCAGGACCGCGCATCGCTCGACATGGGCCACCCGGAGCTCGCGATGCTCGTGCACGCGGACGGGCAGGGCGGCCAGCCCGACAAGCAGGCCACGTGGCGCGCCCTGCACGCCGACGCGCCCGCGGGGATGGCCTGGGGCTGGAAGAACTTCATCGACGAGGACAAGCCGATGCTGACCCCCGAGCAGACCATGCGCGAGGTCTCGCCCGTGCCCGACCTCATCACCTACCAGTAGCGGCGACGGCCGCGGGCGTCAGGACCCGGTGACGACGCCCGCGTCCACGTGCCAGTGCCGGTCGAGCCGCACGGCGTCGAGCATCCGCCGGTCGTGCGTGACGAGCAGGAGCGTGCCGTCGTAGCTGTCGAGCGCCTGCTCGAGCTGCTCGATGGCGGGCAGGTCGAGGTGGTTGGTCGGCTCGTCGAGCACCAGCAGGTTCACGCCGCGCGCCTGCAGCAGCGCGAGACCCGCGCGCGTCCGCTCGCCGGGCGAGAGGCCGTCGACGGGACGCGTGACGTGGTCGGCGCGCAGGCCGAACTTCGCGAGGAGCGTGCGGACCTCGGCGGGCGACAGATCCGGGACCTGCTCCGCGAAAGACTCGGCGAGGGGCAGCTCGCCGCGGAGCGACGCGCGCGCCTGGTCGATCTCCCCCACCTGCACGCTGCGGCCGGGCGACGCGTCGCCCGTGTCCGGCACGATGCGGCCGAGGATCAGCCCGAGCAGCGTGGACTTCCCGGCGCCGTTCGGTCCGGTGATCCCGATGCGGTCGCCGCCCTCGACCTGGAGCGACACGGGACCGAGGGTGAAGCCGCCGCGCGTGACGGTCGCCTCCCGCAGGGTCGCGACCACGGCGCTCGACCGCGGCGCCTGCCCGATCGTGAAGGCCAGCTCCCACTCCTTGCGCGGCTCCTCGACCTCCTCGAGGCGCGCGATGCGGCTCTCCATCTGGCGGACCTTCTGGCCCTGCTTCTCGCTGGACTCGGCCGCGGCCTTGCGGCGGATCTTGTCGTTGTCGGGCGACTTGCGCATCGCGTTGCGGACGCCCTGCGACGACCACTCGCGCTGCGTGCGGGCCCGGGACACGAGGTCCGCCTTCGTGTCCGCGAACTGCTCGTACGCCTCGCGCGCGTGGCGGCGCGCGACCTGGCGTTCCTCGAGGAACGCGTCGTAGCCGCCCTCGTACACGCGGACGCTGTCCTGCGCGAGATCCAGCTCGACCACGGTCGTGACGCAGCGGGCGAGGAACTCGCGATCGTGCGACACGAGGACGACGCCGCCGCGGAGGCCGCGCACGAACGACTCGAGCCGGGCGAGGCCGTCGAGGTCGAGGTCGTTGGTGGGCTCGTCGAGGAGCACGATGTCGAAGCGGCTGAGCAGCAGCGCGGCCAGGGCCACGCGCGCGGCCTGGCCGCCGGAGAGGCCGGCGGTCGGCAGCTCGGGATCGAGGTTGAGGCCCAGCTCCGCGAGGGTGACCGGGAGGCGCTCGTCGAGGTCGGCCGCGCCGCTCGCCATCCAGCGGTCGAGGGCGGTGCCGTACGCGTCGTCGGCGCCGGGCGCGCCCTCGCCGAGCGCGACGGCCGTGCGGTCCAGCTCCGCGGACGCCTCGGCGCAGCCCGTGCGGCGGGCGACGTAGCCCGCGACGGTCTCCCCGGGGATGCGCTCGTGCTCCTGGGGCAGCCAGCCGATGAACGCGTCGGCGGGAGAGAGGATCACGCGCCCGTCCTGCGGCGCGTCGACCCCGGCGAGCAACCGCAGCAGCGTGCTCTTGCCGGCGCCGTTCGCGCCGACGAGGCCCACGACGTCCCCGGGCGCGACCGTGAGGTCGAGCCCGGAGAACAGCGTGCGGTGGCCGTGGCCGCCCGAGAGGCGCTGGGCGACGAGGGTGGCGGTCACGACGCCTGCGCACGCTCCAGCACGAGCTCGCGGACACGGGCCGCGTCCGCCTGGCCGCGCATGGCCTTCATCACGGCGCCGATGACGGCACCGGCGGCCTGCACCTTGCCGTCGCGGATCTTCGCGAGCACGTCGGGCTGCGCCTGCAGCGCCTCGTCGATGGCCGCGATGAGCGGGCCGTCGTCGGAGACCACGGCGAGCCCGCGGGCGTCCACGACCTCCTGCGCGGTGCCCTCGCCGTCGATGACGCCCTCGATCACGTCGCGCGCGAGTCGGTTCGTCAGCGTTCCGGCCTCGACCAGCTCGATGACCGACGCAACCTGCTCGGCGGTGATGAGCGTCGCGGCGTCCACGCCGCGCGCGTTGGCGATGCGGGCGATCTCGCCCGTCCACCACTTGCGCGCCGCCTGCGGTGCTGCCCCGGCCTCGACGGTGTCGACCAGCTCGGTGAGGAGACCGGAGTTCACGACGTCCTGGAACTCGAGGTCGGTGAAGCCCCACTCGGCCTTCAGCCGGCGGCGGCGGATCGCGGGCGACTCGGGCAGGGCCACCCGCAGCTCCTCGATCAGCTCGGCGCTCGGCTGCACGGGCAGCAGGTCGGGCTCCGGGAAGTAGCGGTAGTCGTCGGCGTCGCTCTTCGGGCGGCCGGCCGAGGTGCGGCCGGTGTCCTCGTGCCAGTGCCGCGTCTCCTGCGTGATGGTGCCGCCGGCGGCGAGGATGGCCGCCTGGCGCTGGATCTCGTAGCGGATGGCGCGCTCGACCGAGCGGAGCGAGTTGACGTTCTTCGTCTCCGTGCGGGTGCCGAGCTTCCCGGATCCGCGCGGCGAGAGGGAGATGTTCGCGTCGCAGCGGAGGTTGCCGCGCTCCATCTTCGCGTCGGAGATGCCGAGCGCCACGACGATGTCGCGGATGGTCGACATGTACGCCTTCGCGAGCTCGGGGGCCTCGCCCTCCGCGCCGTAGATGATGTCGGTGACGATCTCCACGAGCGGCACGCCCGCCCGGTTGTAGTCGACGAGCGAGTGGTCGGCACCCTGGATCCGGCCCGTCGCGCCGCCCACGTGCGTGAGCTTCCCGGCGTCCTCCTCCATGTGCGCGCGCTCGATCGGCACCGTCACGATGCGGCCGTCGGGCATCTCCACCTCGACGGATCCGCGGAACGCGATGGGCTCGTCGAACTGGCTGATCTGGTAGTTCTTCGCGAGGTCCGGGTAGAAGTAGTTCTTCCGGGCGAAGCGGGAGCTCGGCGCGATCTCGCAGCCGAGCGCGAGGCCCAGGCTGATCGAGTGCTTCACCGCCTGCTCGTTCACCACCGGCAGGGATCCCGGGAGACCCAGGTCGACCGGCGTGATGTTGGTGTTGGGCTCGCCGCCGAAGAAGTTCGGGGCGTCGGAGAACATCTTCGTGCGCGTGTTGAGCTCCACGTGCACCTCGAACCCGAGCACGGGCTCGAACATCTCGATGGCCTCGTCGTAGTCCATCAGCTCTGCCTTGGCCATCAGTGCGTGTCTCCGTCCAGGGTGGTGCGCGTCGCGGCGCGCGCGAGCTCGGGGGCCTGGGCGAGCAGCGGCCCGCCCCACTGCCGCTCGAGGATCCCCTCGAGCGCCGCGCCGACCGTGTAGAGGCGCGCGTCCTCGCGGGCCGGCGCCATGAACTGGATCCCGACGGGCAGGCCGTCCTCGGGCGCGAGCCCGATAGGGAGGCCGATGCCGGGGACGCCCGCGAGGTTCGCGGGGATCGTGGTGAGGTCGTTGAGGTACATGGCCAGCGGGTCGTCGAGCTTCTCGCCCAGCTTGAACGCCGTCGTGGGCGCGGACGGGGTGACGAGCACGTCGACCTGCTGGAACGCGGCGTCGAAGTCGCGCTGGATGAGCGTGCGGACCTTCTGCGCGCTGCCGTAGTACGCGTCGTAGTAGCCGGCGCTCAGCGCGTAGGTGCCGAGGATGATGCGGCGCTTGACCTCGGGGCCGAAGCCGGCCTCGCGGGTCGCGGCCATGACGTCCTCGACCGTGCCGCCGCCGGGCGGGTTCACGCGGAGGCCGAAGCGCACCGAGTCGAACTTGGCGAGGTTGCTCGACGCCTCCGCGGGGAGGATCAGGTAGTACGCGGCGATGGCGTGCTCGAAGTTCGGGGCGGAGACTCCGACGATCTCGGCGCCCGCCTGCTCGAGGAGCGCGAGCGCCTCGCGGAAGCGCTGCGTGACGCCGGCTTGGAAGCCCTCGCCGTCGAGCTGCTTCACGACGCCGATGCGGAGGCCCTTCACGGATCCCTCGCGCTGTCCGGCGCGCGCGGCCTCGGCGAACGAGGGCCACTGGTCGGTGAGCGAGGTGGAGTCGCGCGGGTCGTGCCCGCCGATGACGTCGTGCACGAGCGCCGAGTCGAGCACCGTCCGGGAGACGGGGCCGACCTGGTCGAGGCTGGAGGCGAGCGCGATGGCGCCGTAGCGGCTGACGCCGCCGTAGGTGGGCTTGACGCCGACCGAGCCGGTGACGGCGGCGGGCTGGCGGATGGATCCGCCCGTGTCGGAGCCGAGCGCGACGGGCGCCTCGAACGCGGCGACCGCGGCCGCGGATCCGCCGCCCGAGCCGCCGGGGATGCGGTTGAGGTCCCACGGGTTGTGCGTGGCGCCGAACGCGGAGTGCTCGGTGGAGGATCCCATCGCGAACTCGTCCATGTTGGTCTTGCCGAGCGGCACGAGGCCCGCGGCACGGAGGCGCTGCACGACGGTGGCGTCGTACGGCGGGGTCCAGCCCTCGAGCATGCGGGAGCCCGCGGTGGACGGCATGTCGATCGTGCAGAGCACGTCCTTGATGGCGATGGGCACGCCCGCGAGCGGGCCGAGCGGAGCGCCGTCGGCGCGCTGCGCGTCGATCTCGGCGGCGCGCCCGAGCGCGAGTTCCCCGGAGACGTGCAGGAACGCGTGGACGTCGCCGTCGACGTGGTCGATGCGGTCGAGGTGGGCGCGCACGGCGTCGACGCTCGACACGTCGCGGGATGCGAGGCGGTCGGCGAGGTCGGCGGCGCTGAGGCGCGTGAGGTCGTCGGTCATGGTGCTCCTACTGCTCTTCGCCGAGGATCGCCGACACCTTGAAGCGGGATCCGTCGTGCTCGGGTGCGCCCGCGAGGGCCTGCGCGGTGGTGAGGGTCTCCCCCGGCACGTCGGGCCGGTAGACGTTGACGAGCGGGATCGGGTGGCTCGTGGCGGGGACGTCGGGCCCCGCGACCGCCGTCACCTTCGCGACCGACTCGACGATGAGGCCGAGCTCGGTCGTGAGCGTGTCGATCTCCTCGGGGCTCAGGCGGATGCGCGCCAGGCCGGCGAGGTGCTCCACCTGCTCCCGGCTGATCTGCTCCGTGGGGGTCGGCGACCCCGTGGTCGGCGCCTGGGGGGTCTCGTCCCCGCTGGTCGCGTCGGCGGGCTCGGGCCGGGTGTCGGGCATGCGTCTCCAAAGGACTGTGTGCGGGGGTACCGGGAGATTCTATTAGCGTGACCCCATGCCCACCGCCGCCCGGATCCCCGCCCGCCGCCGATCCCGGCGCCCCCGCGGGGCCGCGGCCGCCGCCCTCGCCGCCCTGGCCCTCGTGCCGCTGGCCGGATGCGCGCCCGTGAGCGACGTGCGCGGCAACTGGCACCTCGTCCAGGGGTCCGACTCCGCGGGCGACCTCGGCGTCGGCGGCACGCTGATCACGATGCGCGTCGGCGGCGGCGAGGTCAGCGGACGCGGCCCCTGCAACGACTACTCCGGCCGCATGGCCGAGAAGGGCGACGGCATGCTCTCCGCGGTCGTCCCCGGAGGGCTCCCGTGCGAGGACGGCGGCCTGGAGGCGCGGTACTTCCAGGACCTCGCCCGGGTGTCGTCGCTGGAGGTGGACGACGGGCATCGCCACGGGCCCGGACGACGTGCGGCTGGAGTACGCCGAGCGCAGCCGCGGCTGACCGCGGCCGGGCCTCGACATGGCCGGGCCTCGCCACGGCCGTCGCCGGCCCGCCGCCCGTCCGGCGCGCTGCGCTGCCCGGCCACCTGGCCGTCGTCGCGACTACCTGCCGCTCGCGTCCGCGACGAGGTCGTGCGCGACCGGGCGGCCGATGCCGATGAGCGCGAGGTTGCGGAAGGACTCCGTGCCGCGGTCGAAGTAGCTGTTGTGCCCGGCGACGCCCGCGAGCGATCCGTCGGCCGAGACGCCCCCGGCCGCGCCCGTGCCGGCGACCCCGAAGTGCTCGGCGCCGAACGACGCGCTGCCTGGGTCCGAGCCGAAGTACGACGAGCCGACCACCGGATCCCACGGTGCCTCCCCCACGAACACGCGGCCGGCGGGCACGTCCAGCTCCCCGGCGTCGCGCACGGCGCCGCCCGGGGAACCCACCATGGCCAGCGCGTCGACGGAGGCCCGACCGCTGGAGAGCGCGAGGAGCGCCGCGGTCGACCCGTAGGAGTGCGCGATGACGGAGAGGTACGGCGGGTCGTCGCGGCGCAGGCCCTGGATCCCCTGGATGGCGTCCTCGAGGTACTGCGCGCCCTCGTAGGCGAGGTCGAGGGATCCGACGCCCAGGAGGTCGGGCGTGCGGTAGCCGATCCAGGAGATGGTGGCGACGCCGCCGTCGGCCGCGGCCGGGCCGAGCAATGTCGTCTGCTGCTGCTGGAGCCGTGCGGCGACGTCCGTCCAGTCGACCAGGCGGTCGGACACGGAGTAGAACATGCCGGGCACCACGATGGAGACGTACGCCGCCGTGTCGAGGTCGCCCATCACGACGCCTGCCCGTCCCGGCCACGTCGTGTCGAGCGTCAGCAGCGACCGCGCGGGGCCTCCCGCCGCAGGCTCCAGCGCCCGCCGCACCTCGGCGAGCATGGCGAGGTCGGCCCCGAGCGCCTGCTGCGCGCCGCGCCCCGACGTGGTCGAGGCGCTGGCGTGGAGCTCGCGCTCGCGCTGGTCGAGGAGGCGGCGGTTGGCGGCGTCGCGCTCGACCAGGGGGATCCCCTCCAGGTTGCCGACGAGCTCGGGCATCCCCTCGGTGAGGTCCCGGCGCTCCTCCTGCGCGAGGCCCGACCACCATGCGGCGACGCTCGAGACGGACGGCGGACGGCGGACGAGCTCGCGGATCGTGGCGGGGATCGCGCGGGCGAGCCGCCGGAGCTCCGGGACGTCGAGCGCGGGCAGCGCGCCCAGCAGCGCGACGGGAGCCGTGTCGCGGAGCGTCCGGTCGGAGACGTCCTGGTCGCGGAGCTGCTGGACCACGCGCGCCGGGCTCGGCAGGTGCGCGCCCGTGGTCGGATCCGCCGCGTCCGGCCCGGCGAGGACGGCGGGCGGCGGGGGCGCGACACGGGCCGTGGTCGCGGGTGCCAGGAACCCCACGACCAGCCCGCAGGCGACGGCCGAGGCGGTGAGCAGCGCGCGCACGCGAGTCGTCACGGTTCGAGATCCCCCAGAATCCGGCGTGGCACGGCCGGCGCCGGGGTGAGGCGCGCCCGCGCCGACGCGTGCCTTCATCGTATCGACGCGGAGTGGCGGGCGGGAGGCCCGATCAGGGGGTCTCTGCGGGTCCGTCCGGCTCGGCGTGGACCGCGGTTCCCGCCTCGACGTCCGTCGGGGGCGCGGCAGCCGCGGCGGCGGGCGCCTTCCGCTTCCGGGCGCGCTTCGGCTTCGCCTCGGCGGTGGCGGCCTCAGCGGCCCCAGCGGTCGCGGCGGTCGCGTCCTCGGCCGACCCGCCGTCCGGTGCGGTCTCCGCCGCGTCCGGCACCGGATCCGCCTCGGGCAGCGCGATGGCGTCGGGCCCCTGCTCCACGAGCAGGCGGAACTCGGCGGCGTCGATGATGCGCACGCCGAGCGCCTCCGCCTTGCCGAGCTTGGAGCCGGCGCCGGGACCGGCCGCGACGTAGTGGGTCTTCTTGCTGACGCTGGATCCGGCCTTGCCGCCGGCGGCCATGATCGCCTCGAGCGCGCCCTCGCGGGTGTAGCCCTCCAGGGATCCCGTGGCCACGACCGCGAGCCCGGCGAGCACGCCGCCCGCGGCCGCCGCGGCACCCGGACCCGGATGGCCGGGCACCGCCGTGACGACGCCCGCCTTCTCCCAGCGCGCGACGATCTCGCGGTGCCAGTCGACCTCGAACCAGTCGAGCAGCGCGTCGGCGATGATGCCGCCCACGCCGTCGACCGCCGCGAGCTCCTCGCGGCTGGCGGCGCGGATCACGTCGAGCGAGCCGAACCAGCCCGCCAGGGCGCGTGCCGCGACCGGGCCGACGTGCCGGATGCTGAGGGCGACGAGGATTCGCCAGAGGTCCTGGGTCTTCGCCTTCTCGAGGTTCTCGAGCAGCACCTCGGCGGACTTCGAGGGCACGGAGGCCTCGTCGCCCCACGGCTCGGCGGGATCGAACGCGCCGTCGCGCTTCAGCACCCGCTTGCGGCGGAACGGCGTGACGCGCTTGGCCTCGCCCGTCTTCTCGTCGACCTTCACCATGCCGGTCTCGGCGTCGCGCACGACCACCGTGATGGGCACGAGGTCGGCCATCGTGAGCTCGAAGAGGCCCGCCTCGGTCTCGAGCGGAGGATCCTCCGGCTCGAGCGGCTGCGTGAGGGCGGCAGCGGCGACCTCGCCGAGGCCCTCGATGTCGAGAGCGCCGCGCGAGGCGACGTGCTCGACGCGGCCGCGGACCTGCGCCGGGCAGCTGCGCGCGTTCGGGCAGCGGAGGTCGATGTCCCCCTCCTTGGCGGGCTTGAGCGGCGTCTGGCACTCGGGGCAGAGCGTGGGCATGACGAACTCGTGCTCCTTCCCCGTGCGGAGCTCGACGACCGGGCCGAGCACCTCGGGGATGACGTCGCCGGCCTTGCGCAGCACGACCGTGTCGCCGATGAGCACGCCCTTGGCCTTCACGACCTGCTGGTTGTGCAGCGTGGCCTGGCGCACCTCGGATCCGGCGACCTCGACCTTCTCCATGACCGCGAAGGGCGTGGCCCGGCCGGTGCGGCCGACGCTGACGACGATGTCGAGGAGCGTCGTGTTGACCTCCTCGGGCGGGTACTTGTAGGCGGTGGCCCAACGGGGTGCGCGGCTGGTGGCCCCGAGCTCCTCGTGCAATCCCAGGTCGTCGACCTTGACGACGATGCCGTCGATCTGGTGCTCGACCGCGGCGCGATCCGCCCCCTGGCGTCGCACGAACCCCGCGACCTCGGCGATGTCGTCGAACACGCGGAAGTGCGTGGAGATGGGCAGGCCCCACGCCTCCAGCAAGCCGTAGACCTCGGACTGCGCGGACACGTGCGCGTCGCGCTCGAGCTCGCGGACGGGCCACGCGCCGATGCCGTGCACGAGCATGCGGAGGCGGCGGATGCGCGCGTGCATGAGCTCGAGCCGCGCGGGGCTCTTGCCCTCCTCCTTCTGCCGGAGCGACCCGGCGGCGGCGTTGCGCGGGTTCGCGAAGACGCGCTCTCCGACCTCCAGCTGCCGGGCGTTCAGCTCGTCGAACTCGGCGACGGGGAAGAATATCTCGCCGCGCACCTCGACGAGCGGCGGGTGCCCGGATCCGGCGAGCCGCTCGGGGACCGTGCCCATGGTGAGGACGTTCTGCGTGACGTCCTCGCCGACGACGCCGTCGCCGCGCGTGGCCGCCGTGACGAGCACGCCGTGCTCGTAGCGGAGGTTGATGGCGAGCCCGTCGATCTTGAGCTCGGAGAGGTAGCGGACACGGCCCCTGCCGGCGTCGCGCTCCACCTTCGCGGCCCACTCGGCCAGCTCCTCCTCGCTGAACACGTTGTCGAGGCTGAGCATGCGCTCGGCGTGCGTGACGGGCGCGAAGAGCGTGGTCTCGGCGCGGCCGCCGACCGTCTGCGTGGGGCTGTCCTGGCTGCGGAGCGTCGGATGCGCGTCCTCGATCGCGCGCAGCTCCCGCTCGAGCGCGTCGTACTCGGCGTCGGAGACGGTGCCGCCGGTCTCCCCGTAGTACGCGTCGCGGTGGCGCTCGATCTCGGCACGCAGCTCGTCGACCCGGGCGCTCGCGGCCTCGAGGTCGGCGGGGGTGGTGGCGGGGACGGCGGCGTCGGCCGCGTCGGATCCGGTCGTCGTGTCGCTCACGCGCCGCTCACTCCCCTGCCGTCGCGCCGACGAGGGCGGCGGCGGCCGGGGCGGCGTCGGCCGGGCCCGCGTCGCGCACGGGCGGCCGGGCATCGGCGACGGCGCTCACGGTGCGGTCGATGGTGACCTGGCCGAGCACGCGCGTGCCGGCGTAGACGACGGCGGTCTGGCCGGGGGCGACGCCGTGCAGGGGGTCTCTCGGGGTGATCACGAGCTGCATGCTGCCATCGACCACCGACACCGCCGCGCGCGCGGGCACGGGGTCGGCGTGGGCGCGGATCTGCACGTCGCAGTCGAACGGCTGGTCCGGCCGCGTGGGCGGCGTCCCGGCCCAGGTGTACGAGGACCCGGCGATCTCGCGGATCGCGAGCGCCTCCTGCGGGCCGACGACGACCGTGTTGTCCTTCGGCCGGATCTCCAGCACGAACCGCGGGCGGCCGTCGGGCGCCGGCGTGCCGATCGCGAGGCCCTTGCGCTGCCCGACCGTGAACGCCGCGGCGCCCTGGTGCGTGCCGATCGCGTTCCCCTCGCCGTCGAGGATGTCGCCGGGCTCAGCCCCCACGCGGTCGGCCAGCCAGCCGCGCGTGTCGCCGTCGGGGATGAAGCAGATGTCGTGGCTGTCGGGCTTCTGGGCGACCTGGATCCCGCGTGCGGCGGCCTCCGCGCGCACCTCGGCCTTGGACGGCGTGGATCCGAGCGGGAAGTACGAGTGCGCGATCTGCTCCGCGGTGAGCACGCCCAGGACGTACGACTGGTCCTTGGCCCACGCGGCCGCGCGGTGCAGCTCGGGCTGCCCGTCGGGTCCCGGGAGCACGTCCGCGTAGTGCCCCGTGCACACCGCGTCGAAGCCGAGGTCGAGCGCCTTCTCCAGGAGCGCGGCGAACTTGATCCGCTCGTTGCAGCGCATGCACGGGTTGGGGGTGCGGCCGGCCTGGTACTCGGCGACGAAGTCGTCGACCACGTCGGCCGCGAAGCGCTCGGAGAAGTCCCAGACGTAGAAGGGGATGCCGAGCAGGTCGGCGGCGCGGCGCGCGTCCATCGAGTCCTCGACGGTGCAGCAGCCGCGGGATCCGGTGCGCAGCGTGCCGGGCATCCGGCTGAGGGCCAGGTGCACGCCCGTCACGTCGTGCCCGGCGTCGACGGCGCGGGCGGCGGCCACGGCGGAGTCGACTCCGCCACTCATCGCTGCGAGGATCTTCACCCGCCGAGCTTACGCGCCGCGCGACCCGCGAGACCCGCCAGGGAGGCCCGCGCGACGGCGTCGGGGAGCGCCGCGAGGAGCGCGTCGACGTCCGCGTCGGTCGTGGTGCGGCCGAGGGTGAAGCGGAGTGCGCCGCGGGCCTCGTCCTCCGGGATCCCCATGCCGAGCAGCACGTGCGAGACCTCGGGCACGCCGGCCTGGCACGCGGATCCCGTGGAGACGGAGACGCCCGCCATGTCGAGGAGGAGCAGGAGCGAGTCGCCCTGGCAGCCGGCGAAGGTGAGGTGGGCGTTGCCGGGGAGGCGGCCGGCGGGATCCGGGTCGCCACGGAGGACGGCCCCCGTCACGTCGCGGAGCGCGGTCGCGACGAGCCGGTCGCGGAGCGCCTGCAGCCGGACGCGCTCGGCGTCGAGCTCGGCGACCGCCAGCGTCACGGCCGTCGCGAAGGCCACCGCGGAGGCCGCGTCCTGCGTGCCCGAGCGCACCTGCCGCTGCTGGCCTCCGCCGTGGATCTGCGGATCCACGGTCGCCTGCCGCGCGAGCACGAGCGCGCCGCTGCCGACGGGCCCGCCGACCTTGTGCGCGGAGACGCTGACGGCGTGGACCCCCGCGTCGCGCCAGCGCCGGAACGGCACCGGCATGTGGCCGAGGGCCGCCACCGCGTCGACGTGCACGGGCACGCCGTGCGATGCGGCGAGCGCCGCGAGCTCCTCGACCGGCTGGATCGTGCCGACCTCGTTGCTCGCGGCGAGGAAGGTGAGCAGGGAGACGGATCCGGGATCCGCGGCGAGCGCGGCGGCGACCGCGTCGACGCGGATGCGCCCGAGGTCGTCGATGGGCAGCCGCTCCACGACGGCGCCGCGTCGCTCGAGCCACTCGACCGTGTCGACCGTGGCGTGGTGCTCGCCGTCGGGCACGAGAATGCGGGTGCGCCGGGGATCCGCCGTGACCTGCGCGCCGTGCAGCCCCTTGATCCCGAGGTTTACCGACTCCGTGCCGCCGGAGGTGAGGACGACCTCGACGGGGTCCGCGTCGAGCGCCCGGGCGATGGCCTCGCGCGCCTCCTCCAGCACGCGCCTCGCCTCCTGGCCGTGCGAGTGGATGGAGGACGGGTTCCCCACGAGGGTGAGCGCGCCGGCGAGCGCGGCGATGGCCTCGGGCCGCATGGGCGTGGTCGCCGCGTGGTCCAGGTAGACCGTCATGCCCCCTACCCTAGGTCGCATGCCGCGCCCCGGACCGCCCGTGCCCCTGGGGCTGACGCTCTCCGACCAGGGCGGCACGCTGCGCCTCGTGAGCCACGGCGCGTCCGCCGTGGAGCTCACCGTCTCGGCCGCCGACGACCCGCGCCGCGTGGCCGAGGTCGTCGCGATGGAGCGGGGCGACGGCGGCGTGTGGACGGGATCCAGCGCCCGGCTCGTCCCCGGCACCGCGTACTCCGTGCGCGTCGACGGCGACCCCGCGCCCGGCGACTCCTTCGACCCGACGCGCCACCTGCTGGACCCCTACGCGCGCGGCCTCGTGCAGGTCGGCCCCGCCGCGTGGCGCTCGGTCGTCACGCGCGAGGTGCCCGCCGAGGAGCGCGCCGCCCGCCGCGCCGCGCGACCCGTCGTGCCCCGCGACCGCCAGGTGCTCTACGAGCTGCACGTGCGTGGCTTCACGAAGACCGACGAGCGGCTGCCCGAGGAGCTGCGCGGCACGTACGCGGGGCTCGGGCACGCCTCCACCGTGGAGCGCTTGGTCGACCTGGGGATCACGACGGTCGAGCTGCTGCCGGTGCACGCCTCCACGAGCGAGGAACGTCTGCGGGCGCAGGGCCGGATCAACCACTGGGGCTACAACACGCTCGCGTACCTCGCGCCGCACGCGCCCTACGCCACCCGCGCCGCACGCGACGCGGGGGCCGACGCGGTCGCGGCCGAGTTCCGCGGCATGGTCGACGCGCTGCACGCCGCGGGGATCCAGGTCGTGCTCGACGTCGTCTACAACCACACCGCCGAGGAGGGCGCCGACGGTCCGGTCACCAGCCTCCGCGGCATCGACGGATCCCGCTACTACCGGCACGCGCCCGACGGCACGCCCATCGACGTGACGGGGTGCGGCAACACGGTCGACCTGTCCCGGCCGGACGCGCAGCGCCTCGTGCTCGACTCGCTGGAGCACTGGTCCGACGTGATGGGCGTCGACGGCTTCCGCTTCGACCTCGCCGTCACCCTCGGGCGCGACGAGCGCGTGGACTTCGACCCGGCGCATCCGCTGCTGCGCGCGATCGTCGAGGACGAGGCGCTCGCGGGCCTGCTGATGATCGCCGAGCCGTGGGACGTGGGCATGGGCGGCTGGCGCACGGGCGGGTTCGGATCCGGCTGGAGCGAGTGGAACGACGGCTACCGCGACGTCGTGCGCGACTTCTGGCTCGCCGACGTGGCCGCGTCCCGGCGCACCGGCGGCGCGCCGAACGGCGTGGGCGCCCTCGCCTCCTGCCTTGCAGGATCCTCGGGCACCTTCGCCGCCGACCGCGGCCCGCTCGCCTCCGTCTCCTTCGTCACGGCGCACGACGGCTTTACGCTCGCCGACCTCACCTCCTACGACCGCAAGCACAACAGCGGCAACGGCGAGTCCAACCGCGACGGCACGGACGCGAACCGCTCGTGGAACCACGGCGTGGAGGGGCCGACGCGCGACGCCCGGATCCTCGCCGCCCGCAGGCGGTCCTCCCGCAACCTCCTCGGCACGCTCCTCGTCTCGGCGGGGATCCCGATGATCACGATGGGCGACGAGCGCGGCCGCTCGCAGCGCGGCAACAACAACGGCTACTGCCTCGACAACGCCGCCACGTGGATGCGCTGGGACGAGGATGCCTGGCGGATGGACCTGGAGGCGACCACGCGCCACCTCATCCGCATCCGGCGGGACAACCCGGCGCTCCGGCCCGTGCGCTACGCGGAGCCCGACGCGACCGTGCCGAGCGCGTCGGTCCTCGCCTGGCGCGACGCGGACGGCGCACCCATGACGGAGGCGGCCTGGGAGTCCGCCGGCACGCGCACGCTGCAGTGGATCAGCACCTCCACCCCCGAGACCGAGGGCCCGAACACGGTGCTCGTCGTCGTCCACGGGCAGGAGACCCGCGCGACGGTGACGCTGCCGGAGCACGACGGCGTGACGCGCTGGCGCCTCCTCTGGTCGAGCGAGTGGGAGCGGCCCGAGGTCGTGTCGATCGACGACGCGCCCGGCGACCGCGTCGAGGTCGACGGGCCGGCCCTGCGGATCTACCTGGCCCGCTGAGCGCGCCCGGGACGCCGTCCCCGCCAGCCGCACCGCGCGCGGCCCGGACGGGGGTCGCGGCGGGTTCGCGCCCGGCAGGGATCGTGTGCTCTGCTGGAGGCACCCGCATGATCCGCCGCGCACCGCCGCGCCCAGAACCACGAGGACGCCGCACATGACCGACGAGTCCCCCGCCCCGCGCGGCGACCGCTCCCCCGACGCAGCGCCCGCCGATGGACCGGCCGCCGGTCCGACCGACCGGCGCCGCACGCTCACCCGCC
>NZ_JAAVCB010000045.1:0-7455 GCF_014802555.1 Clavibacter sp.
CCGCGCCGACGCGCTTGACCCCTTCATCGAGCACTACAACACTGAACGAATCCACTCAAGCCACGGGCTCACGCCCGCGGCCCGAGTGTCACCAACGTCATGACCCAGTACAGCTAGGGACGCCACCGGGCGGATCCACCGGCCGGTCAGGCCCCGCCGCGCTCCGCCTGCAGGTCGGCGATGACGCGGCCCACGTGCTCGCCCCAGCGGCGGTACATGGACGCGTAGCGGAACTCGCCGCCCTCGAAGTCGACGGGGCCGGCGTCCGGCAGCTTGACCGACGTGACCTGCGGGAAGCGCGCGCACACCTCGGCCTTGCGCTCGGAGAGGTACATCGCGTGATCCCGGAAGAGGCCCCGCACGAACGCGCCGGCCTCCACGTACTGCGATACCTGGGGCACGTCCGAGACGAGCACCATCGAGTTGTCCGCGGTCTGCTCCACGAGGTGGTCGAGCAGGTCCTCGAGGCGGTGGACCCACGGCGTGAGGCGCGCGAGCTCGAGCGCGTCGGCGACCCCGGGCATCACGAGCACGACGTCGTAGCGGTGCAGCTCGGTGATCTGCCGCACGGCCTCCTGCGTGGCGGTGAGGTGCTGGTCGGCGAGCGGGACGGTGCGCCACTCGACGCCGCGGCCCGTGATCGCGGCGAGCGCCTTCGCGGACTGCGCCGCGACGCCCTCCGCGTGCGTGCGGAGGCCCACGCCGGATCCGCCGATGCCGCCGAGCGCGAGGACGCGATCGGGATCCGGCCCCGGCACCACGCCGACGGGCGCGTCCGTGGGCACGGTCGCGGTCAGCGGGGTGGGGAGCCCGCCGCGCAGGCCGGCCGCCACGAAGGGGCGCACCGTCTGGTGCAGGAGGCGGATCGGCGGTGACATGGGCTCCTGGGGATCGAGGGGCGTCCGTCCATGATGCGCGGACCGTGCGCCGGATCCGCGCCGAGCACCCCCGTGTCGGACGCACAGCCTATCGTCGTCCACGAGCACGGCCGGGTGCTCGCGCCCCCGTCCCGTCACCTGGAGCACCGATGACCCGCGAGCCCGAGCCCCTCATCCACCACCCCCACGCCCGCTTCCACCAGGGCGCGTGGCGCGTGCAGGTCGCGTCGCAGCCCGTCCTCGGCTACGTCGTGCCGACCGTGCGCGCGCCTGGCGCCGCGACCGTGTTCGAGGTCTACGCCGACGCGGTCGACGACTCCGGCCGCCGGGTGTGGGTGTCCACCGCGGTCACGCTGGAGGCCGCCGTCGCGTGGATGCGCGAGCACGACATGGAGCTGCTCTCCTTCGCCGGCGAGCACGCCCGTCGCCGCCGCGAGCTCGCGACGGGGATGATGCCGACGCACTACTGAGCGGGTGCGGCGGGGCCGTCGGCGTCAGGCGGTCGTGAGCCAGTACGCGATGAGGAGCATCGTCACCACGAAGCCGGAGAGGAAGTTGAGGCCGAGGAAGCGGCGCCAGCCGCGGTTGGCGGCTCCCGCGTCCTCGTCGCGGATCGACCAGAACGGCGCGGTGCTGAGGATGTACGGGATCACGAGCACGGCCGCGATGATCCCCGGCAGACCCGTGAACAGCATCGCCACGCCGGCCGCGGCGTAGGCGAGCACGGCGATCCGAACGGTCACGGCCCCGCCGAGCACGGTCGCGATGGAGGAGATGCCGCCCTCGCGGTCGGCGACGATGTCCTGCACCGCGCCGAACGCGTGCGACGCGACCCCCCACAGGAAGAACGCCGCGAGGATCGCCCACAGCGCGGGCGTGAACGCCCCGCCCGCGAGCACGATCCCGTAGACGGCGGGCGACGTGAAGTGCGTGCTCGAGGTGAGCGAGTCGAGCACGGGCCGCTCCTTGAAGCGGAGGCCCTTCAGCGAGTACGCGATCACCGCGAAGACGCTCACCGCGAGCACGGCGATGCTCGCCGCGGATCCCACGATCACGAGGTAGACGAGGAACGGCACGTTCGTGACGAGCACCGCGAGCAGCACCGGCCGGTGCATCGCGCGCGCGAGCACCGCGCCCTCGACACCGCCCTTCCGCGGGTTCCGCATGTCGGACTCATAGTCGAAGACGTCGTTGATGCCGTACATCGCGAGGTTGTACGGGATGAGGAAGTAGAGGGTGCCGAGGACGGCCGTGAGGTCGAGCTCGCGCGTGACCGTGAGGTACGCGGCCGCGAACGGGAAGGCCGTGTTCACCCAGGAGAGCGGGCGCGACGAGAGCGCGACGGTGCGCAGCATCTCCGCGGCACCCGGCCGCGCGCGCACGTCACTCATGCGCTTCGATGCCGGACACGCTGCGGCGGCGGCGCAGCAGGTACCAGACGGCGGGCAGCAGCACGAGGGCGGCGATGGCGTAGGCGAAGTCCTCGATGGGCGCGTAGCCGAGGATCAGGCCCACCAGCTTGTCCTCGTCGTAGCCGACGAGGCCGACCTTGATCATGATGTTGTCGAAGATCAGGGTCATCACGAGCAGGATCGCGACGGGCATCCGCCGGTACCAGTAGTACTCGGGGTAGTCGAAGCGGCTGGATCCGTACGGCACCGCGTTCGCCTCGCGCAGCAGCAGGCGGCGGAACAGGAACCCGACGACCGCGACGGGGATCAGGAACAGCAGGTCGAGCACCAGGTAGCTCATCGGTTCGCGCGCTCCCTCGCCCGGCCGACGTGGTGGTCGGCGAGGCGGCTGAACCCGTTGACGAGGTTCATCGTGAGGTAGCAGAGCAGGGTGAGGAAGAAGACCTCCTCGAGCGGCAGCTCCGGGCCGACGAGGATCCCCGTCATGAACGGCGTCTCGCCGCGGAAGAAGATGCCCTGCGAGATGCCCGCGATGTCCCACAGCAGGAAGAACGCGACGCCGATGAGGAGCGTGCCCGCCGCCGCCGTGCGGTCGCGCCAGAAGAACAAGCGCCAGCGCCGGTCGACGAGCATCATGCAGCCGAGCGCGCCGAGCAGCAGCACCAGGTAGACGAGCCTCATCAGGCCACCGGGCGGCCGACCGTGCGCACGAGCGGCACGGCGCCGGGGCCGGTCGACGTGTCGCCGCGGAGGCGCTTCACGAGGATCTCCGCGCTGATGAGGCACATGGGCAGGCCGATGCCGGGGATGGTGGATCCACCGGCGTAGTGCAGCCCGTCGACCTTCTTGCTCGTGTTGCCCGCGCGGAACATGGCCGACTGGGTGAGCGTGTGGGCGGGGCCGAGGATGGTGCCCTTCCACGAGTGCAGGTCGGCGGCGAAGTCGCCGGGGCCCGAGGTGCGGCGGAGGACGATGCGCTCGGCGAGGTCGGGGATGCCGGCCCAGTCGCTGATCTGCTGGATGGCGCGGTCGGCGATCTCCTCCACGCGCGCGTCCCCGGCGCCGTCGATGCCGCCGCGGCCGATGGTCGGGTCGGCGGGGATCGGCACGAGGATGAAGACGTTCTCGTAGCCGTCGGGCGACACCGAGGAGTCGGTGGCGCTGGGCTTGCAGACGTAGATGCTGGCGGGATCCGGCACCGACGTCGAGCCGCCCTTCGGCGGGAAGATGCGGGAGAAGTTCTCGTCCCAGTCCTCCGTGAACAGCAGCGTGTGGTGGTGCAGCTCGGGCAGGCCGCCCTTCACGCCGAGGTAGACGAGCACCGCGCCGGGGCCGACGGTGGCCTTGTCCCAGTACGACTGCGGGTAGGTGCGGAACGCCTCCGGGATCAGCTCGGTCTCGGTGTGGTGCAGGTCGGCGGTGGAGACGACCACGTCGGCCTCGAGCGTCTCGGTGCCGGCGTCGGTGGTGATCTGCACCCCGCGCGCCCGCGCCTTCCCGGCCTTCGTCGGCTCGGTGAGGATCCGCGAGACGGGTGCGCCCGTGCGGATCTCGACGCCCTCGGCCCGCGCGACCCCCTCGATCGCGTCGATCACCGTGATGAGGCCGCCCTGCGGGTAGAGCACGCCGTCCTCGAGGTCGAGGTGGCTCATCAGGTGGTACATGCTCGGGGCGAGCTTCGGCGACGAGCCGAGGAACACGGCCGGGTAGCCGAGGATCTGGCGGAGGCGGCGGTCCTTCACGTACCGGGCGACATGCGTCTCGAGTGGCGTGAGCAGCAGCTTCGCGAGCGTGCCCGTGCGGGTGACGACGTCGCGCTTCAGCAGCGGCCGGTAGTCGGAGAAGGTCGTGTAGAGGAAGCGCTTCTTCGCGACCTCGTAGACGTCCTTCGCCGAGTCGAGGTAGCGGGCCATCGCCGGGCGGGATCCGGGCTCGACGCTCTCGAACAGGTCGAGGTTCGCCTCGCGGGAGTCGCGGATGTCGATGGGATCCGGGTCGCCCTCGAAGAGCACGCGGTAGCCGGGCAGGCGCACGAGGTCGAGCTGCTCGGCGGCGCTCGTGCCCATCAGCTGGAAGAAGTGGTCGAACACCTCGGGCATGAGGTACCAGCTGGGACCGAGGTCGAACCGGAAGCCGTCCTTCTCCCACGATCCGGCGCGGCCGCCGACCTCATCGCGGCCCTCGACGAGGGTCACGCGGTATCCGTCGCGGGCGAGGAGCGAGGCGGAGGCGAGGCCGGCGATCCCGCCGCCGATCACGATGGCGGTGGGTGCGGTCATGGCGCTCTCCTGCTGCTCGGGGTCGGTCGGGGCGGACTCGGACGGACCGGGGTCCGTCGGGGCGGGACGGGCCGCGGGGGTGGGGCGGGCGGCGTGCGCGCGGGGTCCGCGGGAGCGGCGCACGAGGCGCCCGTCGACGCCGGACGGCTCCGCGCCCGACGCGGCGGCGAGCGCGATGCGGGCCTTGACGGGATCCGGCACCCGCACGCGCGTGCGCACGAGCTCCGAGGCGGGGGTGTCGCGGAGGCGCACGGCGAGCTCCGCGAACAGGCCCTGCGCGAGCGCGACGGCGCGGCGGCTGGATGCGGGGAGGTCGGGGATGACGGCGCCCGACACGCGGAGGTCGTGGTCGATGTCGTCGAGGATGCGCTCCTTGTCGGCCTCCGAGAAGGTCGCGACGTCGACGCCGGGGAAGTAGCTGCGGCCGAGCGCGCCGTGGTCGGCGGCCAGGTCGCGGAGGAAGTTGACCTTCTGGAACGCCGCGCCGAGGCGCTTGGCGCCCTCCTCGAAGCGGATGCGTTCGGGGCGCGTGGTCGCGTGGCCGACCAGGAACGCGCGCAGGCACATGAGGCCGACGACCTCGGCGGATCCGTACACGTACTCCGTGAAGGAGGCGGGCGTGTGCTCCATCCGCCGCAGGTCCATGCGCATGGAGGCGAAGAACGGCGCGGTGAGCTCGGCGCCGAAGCCCGCGCGGCGGGCGGTGATGGCGAAGGCGTGCACGACGAGGTTGGTGCTGTAGCCGCGGAGCATGGCGTCCTCGGTCTCCTGCTCCAGCGCGTCGAGCAGGGCCTCGACGTGCGCGGGATCCACGCCCGCGCCAGCCGCCGCGCCGTCGACGATCTCGTCGGCCACGCGCACGAGCGCGTACACGTTCTCGATGTGCTGGCGGACGTCGGGGCCGAGGAGGCGGGACGCGAGCCCGAAGGAGGTGGAGTAGCGGCGGATCACGACGGAGGCCGTCTCCTGCGCCACGCGGTCGTACTTCTCGAGCCCCGTGGGCGCCTGGGGGGCGGCGGGCCGGCGGCCGGGCAGGCGACGCGTCATCGGATGCGCCCGAGCACGGACTCCGCGACGGGCGCGAGCTCCCGGCGGAGCGCCTCCGGCACGACCGGGTCGTCGAGGCGCGCGACGGCGGCGACCGCGAGATCCCGCGCCACGCCCTCGGCGTAGGCCCGCGCTCCCGAGCTCTCCAGCACCGAGCGGACGAGCGCCGCCTCGCCGCGGGAGAGGTCGTCCTTGCCGACGAGCGCGCTGATCTCGCCCCACTCCGACGAGCGGACGGCGTGCGCGATGAGCACCGTGCGCTTGCCCTCGCGGAGGTCGCCGAGGTTGGTCTTGCCGGTCTCCTGCTCGTCGCCGAAGACGCCGAGCACGTCGTCCACCACCTGGTACGCGATGCCGATGTCGCGGTCGAAGTCGCCGAGCGCCGCGACCACCTCGGGCCGCGCGCCCGCGAGCACGGCGCCGGCCTGCAGCGGCGCCTCGAACGAGTAGACGGCGGTCTTGAGGCGCTCCATGCGGAGGATCTCGTCGACGCTCGGCACGTCCGCGGTGAGCGAGAACTCGACGTCGATGAGCTCGCCCGCGGCCGACGCGAACACGGCGTCGTCGAGGATCTCCATCAGGTGCGACCGCGTGAGGTCGCGCACGCCGCTCGCGTCGATCAGGCGGTAGGCGTTGACGAGGGCCAGATCCCCCGCGATCACGGCGGCGGACATGCCGCGGTGCTCGGCGAGCGGCTGGGGCAGGCCCTGCGTGGTGGCGATGTCGCGGTAGGCGCCCGAGACGTTGGGGCCGCCGCGCCGGGTGAAGTCCCGGTCGATGACGTCGTCGTGGACGATGAGCGCGGTGTGGAGCATCTCGAACGCGGCGCCGACGTGGGCCGCGGCCTGCACGTCCTGGCCGCCCAGGCCGTCGTACGCGGCCATGACCATGCGCGGACGGAAGCGCTTTCCGCCTGCCGTGTTCGACTCGAGCGTGCGCCACAGCTTCACGTACTCGTCGCCCATGACCTCGGCGCGCACGAGCGAGCGGGCGAAGAACGCGTCCAGCACGCCGTTCACATGGACCTGCCTCGATGTGGAGACGGCAGCGAGGTTGGTGGCGTCCACGGATGAAACCTAACATCGTGGGGGTAACGGAAAGCAGGGAGCGCATGCCACAGCACACCGAGCTCGTCGTCCTCTTGGACGACGACGGCGAGACCATCGGGACGGCGCCCAAGGCGACGGTCCACACCCGCGACACCGCGCTGCACCTCGCGTTCTCGTGCCACGTGTTCGACGCGGAGGGGCGGATCCTCGTCACCCGCCGCGCCATCGGCAAGCTCACCTGGCCCGGCGTCTGGACCAACTCGTTCTGCGGACACCCCGCGCCCGACGAGGACATGCTCGAGGCCGTCCACCGCCGCGCCGAGCAGGAGCTCGGCCTCACCCTCGAGTCCGTCGAGCTGGTGCTGCCCGACTTCCGCTACCGCGCGACCGACGCGGCGGGCGTCGTCGAGAACGAGATCTGCCCGGTGTTCCGCGCGGTCGCGGCCACGCCGGTGGATCCGCGGCCCGAGGAGGTCGGCGAGTACCAGTGGGTGGATCCCGAGCAGCTCATCCCGGCGGTCGCCCACACGCCGTGGGCCTTCAGCCCGTGGCTCACGCTCCAGCTGCCGCTGCTGTACCCGGAGCACGCGGCGCACGCCGGGCTCGCGGACGCGGCGGCGGTGCCGGCCGCCTGATCCGCGGACCCGCCGACACGAGGGGCCCGGCCGCGGTGGGCGGATTCTCGTGGTCCCCGCAACACCCTGAGTTCAGGGGGTTGCGGGGATCGTGGTTTCGGGTGAGTTGCGGCGGGAGTTCTTCGAGGTACTGGACCGGGTCGATGGCAGCATCA
>NZ_JAAVCB010000046.1:0-9598 GCF_014802555.1 Clavibacter sp.
CGCGCCGACGCGCTTGACCCCTTCATCGAGCACTACAACACTGAACGAATCCACTCAAGCCACGGGCTCACGCCCGCGGCCCGAGTGTCACCAACGTCATGACCCAGTACAGCTAGAGCAGGTCGAACGGCGCGCGGTTATGTCTGGGTTCAGAACCTGATCGTGAGCCCGGTGGGCCGAGCGCTATCGGCCCGTTTCACCGCGACGGAACCGGTGCGACGCACTCCGTCCTCCGCGGTACTAGGAGGCCGGGGTCGCGCGGGGTTTCCCGCTACCGGTCGTGGGCCCCTCAGAGGGCGAAGCCGTCCTCATGCGACAGCGGGCCGCGCGAGCCGTTCGCGAACGCGACGTGCGCCCCCGCCGTTGTGAGCCTTGGCGTCCCGGACACCTGCATATGCGAGATCGGGTTCCTCGCGCCATGATCAGCGATGCTGATCGGCGCCTCATCCCTCGTGGTCGGTGTGCTCTGAACCATGCAATCCGTGGCGGACTTTGTCGTGCCGGTTGGTGGCTGACCCGCTCGGCCCGGCGCGCGGCGACTCCCGCCACCACGCACGGACCCCGCACAGCGGCACGGAGGATCCTCATGCGCACGCATGCGGGACATCGCGGGTCACCGGCCCGCGGGCACCGCCATGATGGGCGCCTGGCCCTCCTCCGCGCGAGGGGCCGGCCTCCCGCGCATCGAGATCGGAGCACCGCCATGTCCCACGACGTCGAGCCCTCGCCGGGCGAGCCCGAGCCCGCCGCCGCCTCCGCGCCCCACGCCGACCGCGCCCCCCAGCGCGGCATCACCCCGGGCGTCCTGCTCGCGGCGGAGTGGTCATGGCGCCTGCTCGTCATCGGCATCGCGGTGGCCGCAGCCGTGTGGCTCCTCGTCGCGGTCAAGGAGGTGGTCATCCCGTTCCTCATCGGACTCCTCGTGTGCGCGCTGCTGCAGCCGCTCGTCGCGGCGCTGCGGAGGCGGCGCTGGCCCGCGTGGCTCGCCATCACGTCGACGCTGCTCGGCACCGCCGTCGTCATCTCGGGGCTCGTGCTGCTGCTCGTCGCGCAGATCCGCACCGGCATCCCCACCCTGCAGCGCGAGGCGATGGAGAGGTTCGAGTCGGTGCGCGACCTGCTCGCGCAGCCGCCGTTCAACGTGGTGCCGTCCGACTACGACGCGCTGCTCGCCTCCGCCGGGAAGGCCCTCGAGAACAGCCGCGAGGCCCTGCTCACCGGCGTGCTCGACGCGGGGCTCGGCGTCGGCCACCTGGTCACGGGCGCCCTGCTCGCGTTCTTCACCATCGTCATCGTGCTCATCGACGGCCGCGGCATCTGGCGCTTCGTCGTCTCCGTGTTCCCGCGCCGCGCGCGTCCCGCCATCGACGGCGCCGGCCGCGCGGGCTGGGGCACGCTCTCGGCGTTCACGCGCGTGCAGATCTTCGTGGCGGCCGGCAACGCGGTCGGCATCGGCATCGCGGCCTGGCTGCTCGGGCTGCCGCTCGCGATCCCCATCGCCGTCCTCGTGTTCCTCGCGTCCTTCATCCCGGTCGTGGGCGCCATCGTCTCGGGCGCGTTCGCGGTGGTCATCGCGCTCGTGTTCGTGGGACCGCTGCAGGCCGCGATCATGCTGGTCGCCGTCATCGGCGTGCACCTGCTCGAGTCGCACGTGCTGCAGCCGCTCGTGATGGGCGGGGCCGTGCACGTGCACCCGCTCGCGGTCGTGCTGTCGGTGGCCGCGGGATCCTACGTCGGCGGCGTCGCGGGAGCCCTGTTCGCGGTGCCGGCCGTCGCGACGCTCAACGTGATGGTCCGGTACATCGCGGGCGGCAGCTGGAAGGCCGGCACCCCCGCCGTAGGATCGTAGCGACGCACCTGCGGAGTCGACGGAGCCGCCCGCGCACGTCTCTACGGGAGGACCCCACATGACCGAGGAGAACTACTCGAATCCGGATCGCAACCTCGGGATGGAGCTCGTCCGAGCCACCGAGGCCGCCGCCATCCGCTCCGCCCCCTTCATCGGCAAGGGCGACAAGAACGCCGCCGACGGCGCCGCGGTCGACGCGATGCGCAAGTTCCTCGGCACCGTCGCCTTCGACGGCCTCGTCGTCATCGGCGAGGGCGAGAAGGACGAGGCGCCGATGCTCTTCAACGGCGAGCACGTCGGCAACGGCTTCGGCCCCGCGTGCGACATCGCGGTGGATCCCATCGACGGCACGAGCCTCACCGCCGCCGGCCGCATGAACGCCCTCTCCGTCATCGCGGTGAGCGACCGCGGCAGCATGTTCGACCCGTCGGCCGTCTTCTACATGGACAAGCTCGTCACCGGCCCCGAGGGCCGCGGCGTCGTCGACCTCGACCGCCCCATCGGCGACAACATCCGCGCGCTGGCCGAGGCGAAGGGCCTCGCGGTCGAGGACATGCAAGTCGCCGTGCTCGACCGGCCGCGCCACGCGGACCTCATCGCGCAGATCCGCGCGGCCGGCGCCTCCACCCGCCTCCTGCTCGACGGCGACGTCGCCGGCGGCATCAACGCGGCCCGTCCCGACTCGCGCATCGACATGTGCGTCGGCATCGGCGGCACCCCCGAGGGCATCATCACGGCGTGCGCGATCAAGGCGCTCGGCGGCGTGCTCCTCTCCCGCCTCGCCCCCAAGGACGACGCCGAGAAGCAGCGCGCGATCGACGCGGGCCACGACCTCGACCGGATCCTCGACCAGGACGACCTCGTCACGGGCGACAACGCGTACTTCGTCGCGACCGGCGTCACCGACGGCGCGCTCGTCGCGGGCGTCACCCGGCACCGCGGCATGATCCGCACCTCGAGCATCGTGCTCCGCTCGCACTCCGGCACCATCCGCCGCGTGGAGGCCGACCACCTGGTCTCCAAGTGGTACAGCCCGGCCGCAGGCTGAGCCGGATCCCGATGCGCACGCGCCGCAGCCTCCTCTCCCGCCTCGCCCCGCCGGTGATCGCGCTCGTCGGCGGGCAGGGCGAGTTCGCGTCGCCCCACCGCACCATGGCGCGGGCCGGGCGACGGGTGCTCCGGCCGGGCGGCTTCGCACCGCCGCCGTTCCTCCGCGGTGTGCGCGTCACGGCGCGGGTCGAGGGCGGCTGGCACGTCTACGAGGTCGCGCCCGCCGGCCCCGAGGCCCGCCGCCGCGCCCTGTACGCGCACGGCGGCGGCTGGACCCATGAGATCTCGCCGTTCCACTGGTGGCTGGTCGCGGGGCTCGCCCGCCGCACCGGCACGCGCTTCACGGTCCCCATCTACCCGCTGGTCCCGAGCGGCACGGCGGCCGAGGTCGTCGAGCGCACGGCGGAGCTCGCGGAAGCGCTCGTCGCCGAGGTCGGCCCCGGCGCCGTCACGCTCATGGGCGACTCGGCGGGCGGGCAGATCGCGCTGTCCACCGCGATGGCGCTCCGCGACCGCGGCGTGCCCGCGCCGCGCGACGTGGTGCTCCTCTCGCCCGCGCTCGACCTGTCGTTCACGGATCCGCTCATCGCCCGCATCCAGCCCACCGACCCGTGGCTCGCGGTCGACGGCATGCGCGCCGCCGTGGAGTCGTGGCGCGGCGACCTGCCCGTGGAGGACCCGCGGGTGAGCCCGATGCACGGATCCCTCGCGGGCCTCGGCCGCGTGACCGTGTTCTCGGGCACGCACGACATCCTCTTCGCCGACGCGCGCGCCTTCGAGCGGAAGGCGGCCGCGGTCGGGCACCCGGTGCGGATCCACGTGGAGCCGAACCTCCTGCACGTGTACGCGCTCATGCCCATCCCCGAGGGCGCCCGCGCGCGCGACGCGATGGTGGAGCTGCTGCGCGCCTGACGCGCGGCGGGCTCCACGCGGACGGCGCTCCGGGCCCTGGCCCGAGGCCCGGATCGCGGGAGGAGAAGCGGCGTACGTTCGAGATGCGGGCGACGAGGCCCGCCGCGCTCTCGGAGGTACCCGCATGACCAGGACACACGGGACGCTCGCCGTCATCGCGGCCGCCGCGACGGCCACGCTGCTCGCGGGATGCGGATCCGGCGGCACCGGCGCCGCCGACGCCTCCTTCACCACGGAGGCCACCGGCACGCTGAAGGCCTGGGCCTTCGACGGCGCGGACGACGTGGGCGAGGCCCGCCTCGCGCACGCGGCCGACGCGCTCTCCGACGTGACGGTCGACCTCGACTCGACCGCGTTCGACGCGCAGAAGTTCACGACCCGCGTCGCGAGCGGCCAGACTCCCGACGTGGTGCAGATGGACCGCCAGTTCGTGGCGACCTACGCGGCGCAGGACCTCATCCTCCCGCTCGACGAGTGCTACTCCGCCCACGACGTGGATCCCGCGGAGCGCTTCTACGAGTCCGTCACGAACGATATCCGCTACGACGACGCGATCTGGGCGGTGCCGCAGTTCTTCCAGCCGCCGGCGATCCTGCTCAACGAGTGCGTGCTCTCCGCCGCCGGCGTCTCGGGCGACCAGTTCGACACCTCGAAGCCCGACCAGCTGCTCGACGCGGTCGGCAAGGTCTACCGGGAGTCGGGCGGGGATCCCGCCGTGCTCGGCCTCGACGCCGTGCCCACCGCGCAGGCCGCCCTCTGGATGCTCGGCTTCGGCGGCCAGCTCGTCGACGACGAGGGCAAGCCCACGCTCGACGACGACGCGAACCTCCCGGGACTCGAGTTCCTGACGCAGCTCTCCGACGCGCAGGGCGGCTACGCGAAGGGCAAGAGCTTCAGCGATGCGTTCGACACCTTCGGCGACGGCAACCAGTTCGTGAAGGACCAGGTCGGCGCGCAGATCGACGCCCAGTGGTACCTCAACGTGGTCGCGCCGTACCGCGACGATATCGACATCTCGGCCGTGCCCTTCCGCGACAGCGACGGCGAGCCGTTCGCGGTCGCCGGCGGATCCGCGTTCGTGATCCCCGCGGGGGCCAAGAACAAGGACGCCGCGTGCGCGTGGATGCTCGACCTCACCAGCCAGGAGTCGTGGGAGGCCGCGGGCGACGTGCGCGCCGCGACCGTGACGGAGAACGGCGGCATCAACACGGGCCTGTTCACGGGATCCCCGGCTGCCGACCAGGCCATCCGCGACGCCCACGTCGTGCCGAGCGGCGACGACGGGATCGACCAGGCGATCGCCACGTTCTACGACGTGGTGGCGGAGGGCCGGTCGATCGGCGGGTCGCCGGCGGGGCAGCAGATCCAGAGCGAGCTGCAGAACGCCGTGGCCTCGACGCTCCTCGGCGACAAGACGCCGGAGCAGGCGCTCGCCGACGCGCAGACCGCGGCCATGCGGGCGTACGAGCAGGCGGCGCGCTGATCCGGCGCTGACGTGCACATGGCGTGATCAGGGCGCCCGGCTACCGTGGGAGATGGGCGCCCATCCGCGCTCCCGGACGAGGGATCAGTACCCGGAACGCGACAAGACTGGCCAGGAGAAGTGCCATGTCGTGGATCGTCCTCATCGTGTCCGGGGTACTCGAGGCCGTCTGGGCCACCGCCTTGGGCAAGTCCGCCGGGTTCACCAAGCTCGGGCCGTCCCTCGTCTTCGGCGTCGCCGTCGTGCTGAGCATGGTCGGGCTCGCGTACGCGATGCGCGAGATCAGCACGGGCACCGCGTATGCCGTGTGGGTCGGCATCGGCGCGGCTCTCACCGTCACCTACGCCATCGTCACCGGATCCGAGCCCGCGAGCGTCGTGAAGGTGCTGCTGCTGCTCGGCCTCGTCGGCTGCGTGGTCGGCCTCAAGGTCGTCGACACCGGGCACTGATCCGCGCGGGCCGCCGCGTGCGATGAGGGGATGTCCCCACATCACCCTCAAGTGAGTATTTACTCACATGAGCATCATGTGGGGATATGCTCACACGATCATGCCGAGCCACGAGATCCGCAAGTACTCCGATCTGGGAGAGGCGATCAAGCACGTCCGCCTCCGCCGGGGGATGACCCAGTCCGACCTCGCGGAGAAGCTCGGATTCGAGAGGTTCTACGTCCGCGAGCTGGAGACGGGGACACGGCCTCCGCTGTTCGTCACGAGGCTCTTCCGCGTCCTGCGACTGCTGCGGATCCGGGTCACCGTTTCCTACGACCTCCGCGAGGAGGAGCGCGTCGATGGCTGAGAGCCTCGTGGTCCGCTTCCATGGCGCGGAGATCGGTCGCGTGGAACGGGGCGGACGGCTCGAGCGGATCCGTCTGTTCATCGGTCCGGACGGCGGCCCGGCGGACGTGCGGCTGACCGAGGCGTTCGCGACGCTGCCGGAGGCCGAGGTCCGAACCGACCTGGCATCGAACCTCTTCGGCGGCTACGCCCCGGAGGGGAATCAGCGTCGGGCGCTCGCGGAGCGGCACTCCTTCGACCCGCGCGACCTCTACGCGACGTTGGAGCAGTTCGGATCCTCCATCGCCGGCGCGGTCACGTTCCACAGCGAGGCGGATCCTCCTGTCTCGCCGCCGTCCTACGAGTCGCTGAGTGCATCGGATCTGGGCCGCCTGCTGCGGAGGGCGGTCAAGGACGGCGATCTCGCGGTGCGCGACGACAGCAGGTCCATGATCCAGGGGTTCCAGCCCAAGGTCCTGCTCACCCGATTCGCCGAAGACGGGCCCTGGCTGCAGCCGCACGGCGGCTCCCACTCGACGCACATCGTCAAGCCGCAGCTTCCCTCTCGACCCAGCGCGATCCACGATGAGCACTACAGCCACCAGCTCGCCCGGGAGCTCGGCCTCGCCAGCTTCCGGAGTTCCATCGGCAGGGCAGGCGCAGCCACGTACCTGGCCATCGAGCGCTTCGACCGTCGTGTGTCAGGTGAGGCGGTAGAGCTCGTCCATCAGGAGGATCTCGCGCAGGCGCTCAGCCTCGACTGGGTCGACGACCAGGCGAAGTTCCAGGATCCGCGGGATCCCGCCTCTGCCCGGCGGCCGTCGGCGATGCGCATCGCCGAGGCGGCGGCGAGTCTCGACGAGGACGCTGTGGAGCTGTGGATCCGCCAGCTGACGTTCCGCATTCTCATCGGCGACAACGACGGTCACGCCAAGAACGTCGGCATCATCCACCTCCCCGGCAGGGACACGCTGTCCGACATCTACGACGCGGTCCCCAACCTGTACCAGCCCGGGCGCATCGACTGGAACCTCGCGCTCGCGGTGGACGGCGAGTTCGACCATCGGCGCATGAGCGTGGAACGGATCGTGCGCGAGGCGGATTCGTGGAGGGTGACGAGTCGACGACGGATCGACGCCGTCGTGCAGGACGCGATCGAACGGTTCGCGCGGACACTGGATGCCACCGAGGTGCCACGGGAGACGACACCGGGGATGCGGGCCGGGCTCGAGTGGAACGTCACCCGCCTCCTCGCTGGCCAAGAGATCGGTCAGCCCCGCGGCATGTGATTTAACCCTTGCGGCCCTGCGTCGCGATGCCCTCCACGAAGTAGCGCTGGCCGAACGCGAACAGCAGCAGCATCGGCAGGGTCACGAGGAGCGCCGCGACCATCACGAGCTGGTAGTCGCCCTGGCCGCCGTTCGTGGGGCTGAACGCGGTCATCGCGTAGGAGAGCCCGAGCGGCACCGTGAAACCCTCGACGCTGCCCGCGTTCAGGTAGATGAGCGACGCCTGCAGGTTGTTCCAGCTGGCCTGGAACTCGAAGATGAAGATGATCACGAACGACGGGATCGACAGCGGCAGCGCGATCCGCCGGAACATCCCGAAGTAGCTGGCGCCGTCGAGCCGGGCCGCCTCGAACAGCTCCCGCGGCAGCCCGAGGAAGAACTGGCGCTGCAGGAAGATGTAGAAGGCCGAGCCGAACAGGTTCATGCCGAACAGCGGGATCCACGTGCCGATGAGCCCGAGGTTCTTCCAGATGAGGAACTGCGGCACCATCGTCACGGCGCCCGGCAGCATCATCGTCGCGAGCACCAGGCCGAACAGGATCCGCCGCCCCGGGAACCGGAAGTACGCGAAGCCGAACGCCACGAGCGCGCTCGAGATCGACACGAGCGCCGCGGACAGCAGCGCGATCGCGAGGCTGTTGCCCATCCAGCCGAGGAGCGGGAGCTGCTCCCACACCTCGACGTAGTTCTGCGGCGTGAACGTGCGCGGCCAGAGCGAGTTGTCGAACACCTCGCCGCGCGGCTTGAGGCTCGCGGCGAGCAGCCACGCGAACGGGTAGAGGAACAGCAGCGCGAAGCCCACGAGCAGCGCCGTGATGAGGGCGCGGCCGATGCGGGAGCGCACGCGGCGGACGCGGTCGGGATCGCGCCGGCCGGGCGACGGGTCCCGCGACGGCAGCGGCGTGAGGGCGGCGGCGAGGCGCGGATCCCCGGTGGCGGCGGCGGGCACGGCGCCGGGCGTCGCGGCGGCGTCCGGCGTGCGGTCGGTGACGGCCATCAGCGGTCCCCCTCGTAGTAGACGAACCGGTTGCTCAGCTTCACCTGGATGAGCGTGATGACCAGCACGATCACGAACAGCAGCCACGCCATCGCGGCCGCGAACCCGAAGTCGAACGACCGGAACGCCTGCTGGAAGAGGTAGACGCCGTAGAAGAGCGACGAGTCCGGCGACGCGTTCGTCTGGTCGCGCCAGAACAGCAGGTAGGCCTGGTCGAACACCTGCAGCGCGGCGATCGTCAGCACGACGACGTTGAAGAAGATGGCGCCGGAGATCATGGGCACGGTGATCGCGAAGAACTGCCGCACGGGGCCGGCGCCGTCGAGGGAGGAGACCTCGTAGAGCTCGCGCGG
The DNA here is from genome assembly GCF_014802555.1 of Clavibacter sp. Classification (NCBI taxonomy): domain Bacteria; kingdom Bacillati; phylum Actinomycetota; class Actinomycetes; order Micrococcales; family Microbacteriaceae; genus Clavibacter; species Clavibacter sp. Next base: position 8,710 of record NZ_JAAVCB010000046.1, read on the forward strand.
CACGTCCTTGAGGGCGGCGAGGAAGATCACCATGGTGCCGCTCACGCCCCACAGCGTCATGAGCACGATCGACGGCTTCACCCAGGCGGGGTCGATGAGCCACTGCGGGCCGTCGATCCCGATCGCCTCGAGCCCCCTGTTGACCGCTCCCGTGTTGCCGTTGAGCAGCAGCAGGAAGACGCTCGCGGTGGCGACGGTCGGGGTCATCTTGGGCAGGTAGTAGAGGGTGCGGAAGATGCCGGCGCCGCGTCCGAGGCGGGCGAGGAGGATCGCGAGCAGGAGCGCGAGGCAGACCTCGAACGGCACGGCGAGGATGGCGTAGAAGAGGGTGTTGCCGAGGCTCAGGGCCACGCGCGGATCCGAGAACAGGCGCTCGTAGTTCTCCGTGCCGACCGGGGTGGCCACGTCGGTGGCGAGGTTGTAGTCGCTGAACGACACCACGAGGCTGTAGACCATCGCGCCGAGCGTGAAGACGAGGAACCCGATGATCCACGGGCTGATGAAGAGGTAGCCGGCCACGGCCTCGCGGCGGGCCATGCGGGAGCGTCGGGGACGGGGCGGCCGGTCGGCGGAGGATCGTCGCGCGGGGCGGCTCGTCGTCGTCATGGTGGTCCTCGTCGACAGGTGGATCAGAGCGGCGTCGCTCCTCCTGCCGACCCTAGCCCGGCTTCTCCTCCGCGTCCGGGCCGTGCGCATGACGGACGCCCGCCCCCGCGAGGCGGGGACGGGCGTCCGGTGGTGGCTGTGCTGCGGTGGCGGCTAGTGCCGGCGGCGGCGGAGGCGCACCGCGATCACCGCGACGACGCCGGCCGCGAGAGCCGCGGCTCCGAGGCCGAGCTCGAGGGCGAGGCGGGCGCCGTCGCCGCCCGTGCGGGGGAGATGGCCGGAC
>NZ_JAAVCB010000047.1:0-6417 GCF_014802555.1 Clavibacter sp.
CACCAGCAACCAACACCGGGCCGACGCGCTTGACCCCTTCATCGAGCACTACAACACTGAACGAATCCACTCAAGCCACGGGCTCACGCCCGCGGCCCGAGTGTCACCAACGTCATGACTCAGTACATCAGCGGATCCGCCCCGTCGGGCACGGACGCGCGGTCAGCGCCCGCGCACGCCGTCCGGATCGCGCAGCCGCTCGATCTCGCGCCGGTCGCGCTTCGTCGGGCGTCCGGCGCCGCGGTCGCGGACGATCGTCGCGGGTGCGGCCTCGCGCGGCGGCGGCGGGGGAGTGAGGTCGGTCAGCGCCTCGGCGGCGATGGCCGGGCCGACGCGCTTCACGAGCGTGCGGCGCACCACGAGGATCCGCTCGGATCCGGCGACGCGCACGCGCACCTCGTCGCCCGGCCGTACCGACTGCGACGCCTTCGCGCGCTCGTCGCCGACCCGCACGTGCCCGGCGCGGCAGGCGGCGGTGGCCTGCGACCGGGTCTTGTAGATCCGCACCGCCCAGAGCCAGCTGTCGACCCGGACCGCGGCCTGCGCGGCGATCGGGGCGGACGCGCCGCCCGCGGGAGGCGGAGCGGCGTCGGACGGCATGCTCTGACCCTAGGCGACGGCTCCCCGGTACGCTGGCCCGAGCATGTCGATCTCCCGCCGCACCCTCCTCACCGCGTCCGTGTCGGGGCTGTCGCTCCTCGGGCTCGCGGCGTGCACGCGGACGACGCCGACGCCCGCCACGCCCACGGCCACCGCCTCCGCGACGCCGACCCCCACGCCCACCGCGGGCGTCGCCGGCCTCCCGGATCCCGTCGCCTTCGCGCGCTCCGACTGGGCGGGCGATCCGTTCGCGCGCGGATCCGGCAGCTTCCTCCGACCCGGCGCCACGACCGCCGACCGCGAGGCGCTCGCCCGCCCGATCGAGGACCGCGTGTTCTTCGCCGGCGAGGCCACGAGCGCCGACCGCCCCGGCACGGTCGCGGGCGCCTACGCGTCGGGGCTCCGTGCGGCAGGCGAGGTGGATCGCGCGGGCGCCGGATCCGAGCGCATCGCGGTCGTCGGCGCCGGCATCGCGGGCACCGCTGCGGCCCGCGCCCTGCGCGATGCCGGGCACGACGTCGTCCTCGTCGAGGCGCGCGCAGAGCTCGGCGGCCGGATCCGAGCGGCCGGCGGCACCGACTGGCCCCACCCCGCCGAGCTCGGCGCGCTGTGGATCGCCGCCGACGACGACGACCTGCTGCGCGACGCGCTCGAGGCCGCCGGCATCACCCGCTACGGCCTCGCGCTCATCACCGAGAGCCGCGGGCCCGACGGCGCGGTGCTGGAGCCCTCGACGGCGGGATCCGACGCCATCGCCGCCGCGCGCGCCCGGGCCCTCGCGCAGCCCGGCGCCGTCAGCCTCGCCGCGGCCCTGCGGGAGACCGGCGGCGACGCGCTCTCCACCGAGGGCGGTGCCGCAGCGCCCGCTGCCCGCCTCGCCGCGCTCCTCTCCACCGACGTCGCGATCGCCCACGGCGCGTCGCCCGACGAACTCTCGGGCGCCCGCGGCCTCGACGAGCCGGCGCCCGTCGGCAACGTCGCCGTCACGGGCGGCTTCGCGGGCCTCGTGCAGCATCTGCTGCGCGACCAGGACATCGACGTGCTGCGGGAGTCGACCGTCTCCCGCATCGCCTACGGCAACGGCCGCGTGGGGCTGCGGCTCGGGTCCGGCGAGTCGCTCTCGGTCGACCGCGTGGTCGTCACCGTGCCGCTCGGCGTGCTCCAGGCGGGCGCGATCGCGTTCGACCCGGCGCTGCCGTCCTCGCACGACGTCGCCATCCGCGCGCTCGGCCCCGGCCGCGCCGACCGCATCTGGTTGCGCTTCGCCGAGCCGTTCTGGTCGACGACCGCCACGGTCTGGACGTCCTACGACGCCGGCGGGAGCTTCACGCGCTGGTACAACCTCATGCCGATCTCGGGCGAGCCCGTGCTCATGGCCGAGGTGGGCGCGGCGGCGGCGGACCGGGTCGCGGCCATGGACGACCAGGCGCTCCGGTCGGCGGCGCTCCGCACGCTGGCGCCGTTCGCGGATCCGGCGCTCCTCGCGGAGGGGACGGCCACCCCGGAGCCGGGCCCGAGCGCCACGCCGACGCCCTAGGCCGGATCCGGGTCCTCAGCGGGCTCCGGCCCGAGCGCGTCCCGTCGCGTCACGGCCTCGGCCACTCATGCCGGATCGCCTCCGCCGCGTACGGCAGGAGGCCATGCAGCTGCGTGTGCAGCAGGAGCTGGGCGTGCTCCTCGTCGAGGTCGAGCAGCGTGCGGATCCGCGCCACGGCCTCGGCCCGGGACGCGACCGCGGCCAGCTCGGAGACGAGGGGCACGAGCGCGTCGGCGGCGGCGACCCGCGTCCGGAGCCAGGAGATGCGGGCGTCGTGCGAGCGGCGCATGTCCGAGTCCGTCGGCGGCCGTTCCGACCTGTCGACGGGGCGGCGGCGGGCGATCGCCTCGGCCGTGACATCCACGCGCAGGGGCCCCGCCGTGCGCGCGGACAGGCCGACGAGCGCGATGTGGAGGTCGTGCGGGCCGGGGCGGAGGGCGGCCCAGTCGCCGGCCGTGATCGCCACCGGGATGCGCGTCCGGTCTCCCGGATCCAGCGCCACCGCAGCACGCTGCCCGCCCGCGACGGCGAAGGAGATGCCAGGCGCGGGCGCATCGGGCTCCGTGAACGCTCCGATGGCGACGAAGGCGTCGCCCTCCCGTGGGATCCACCGCCCGGCGCCGACGTTCACCACGTCGATGACCGCGGCCTCCGGGTCGCCGTCGTGCGTCATCACGGTCGGCCAGCGCAGCTCGAGGGAGGTGCCGCCGTCGTCCGGGGATCGGGGGTCTGCGGAGGTGGTCACGCCCCAGGCTCGCATGCGCGCATCCGTCGATGCGCGGCTCGGCAGCTCAGCGCTCGGCGGCCGCCGTCTCGCGCGGCGTCGGCGGGGACGCGTCCGTGGAGGCGCGCGCGGGCTCGTCCGCGACGGTCGCCTCATCCGCCTCGTGGTCGTCCCCGCGCCTCCCGCCCCGGGATCCCGCGGGCCGCACGCGGCTGAGCGCCACGACGAACGCGGACACCCCGCGAGCACGCCCGCCACGAGCGCCAGCCATGCGGTGATCTCGTACGGGACCCCGACCTGCGCGGGATCGAGGAAGAAGTACGGGTACCAGCCGACGCGCGGGCCGCGGTACTCCGTGAACGCGCACCAGGCGATCGGGAAGAGCATCGCCCAGCCGACGGCCTTCCACGTGACGCGCGGGCGGCCGGGCGCGAGGGTCCAGTCGAGGAGCGCGTAGGCGGGGATCACGAAGTGCAGCAGCCGGCTCGACCACGGCACCTCCACGTAGTAGGCCTGCGAGCTCGACTCCAGCACGATGAGGCCGAAGACCACGCCGGACACCACGACGTAGCTGAGCACGACCGCGCGCACGGCCGCCATGAGCTCCGGCTCGACGCGGCCGCGGAGCGCGTGCAGCCCGGACGCCGCGAGCACGACGGCGCCCGCCATCCCGCTCTGCGTCGTGAAGTAGCTGAACCAGTTCTCGGCCGCGAACGTCGTGAAGCCCTGCACGTAGTCGAAGTCCGCGACGAGCGCGGTGACCACGACGAGCGCGGCGACCAGGCGCACTCCACCGAGGATCCTCTGCACGTGACTCCGATCGCGGCTGACTCCGGACATGCCCGCCCAGCCAGTCTACGAACGAGGTCTCACGATCGGCTCCGTGCCCTCGCGCGTCGCGGGCGGGAGCGGCAGGATGACGCGCATGAGCCCTTCATCGCGATCCACCAGCCAGCAGGTGCAGTTCGGATCCTTCGGGGGCGTCGACGTCCTCGAAGTCGTCGACATCCCGCGGCCGTCGCCCGGCCCCGGCGAGGTGCTCGTCGAGGTCTTCGCGGCGGGCATCAACCACATCGAGGCGTACATCCGGCAGGGCCGCTTCCCGGACGAGGTGCCGACCGCCTTCCCCAACGGGCAGGGCAGCGACTTCGCCGGATGCATCGCCGCGGTCGGCGAGGGCGTCACCCGGTTCAAGAAGGGCCAGGACGTCCTCGGCCACACCGTCATGGCCGCGCACGCGACGCACGTGGTCGTGCCCGCGGGCAACGTGGTCGCGAAGCCCGCGCAGCTCCCGTGGGAGGTGGCCGGCGGCCTGTTCCTGGCCGGGCTCGTCGCGCACGACGTGCTGCACGCGATCACGGTCGGCGAGGGCGACACGCTCGTCGTCACCGCGGCGGCCGGCGGGGTCGGCAGCATCGAGGCGCAGCTGGCCATGCGGCGCGGCGCCCGGGTCATCGGCACGTGCGGAGAGCGGAACTTCGACTACCTGCGCCAGATCGGGGTCACCCCCGTGGTCTACGGCGACGGCCTGGCCGACCGGATCCGCGCGGCCGCCCCGAACGGCGTGCAGGGCTTCGTGGACAACTTCGGCGGCGGCGAGCACGTGGCCGAGGAGCTGGGGGTGGCGGGCAAGCGCTTCAGCTCGAGCGACGACCGCCGGGCCATCGAGCTCGAGGCCGTCCTGCCGCCCGTCGAGGAGGACGACGTGCACCGGTCGCGCACGCTCGCGACGGTCGCGGACCTCGCGGCGAAGCGCGAGGTCGACGTGCTCGTCTCCGGCTTCTACCCGCTCTCGGAGGTGCAGCACGCGTTCGATGACCTCGAGCGCCGGCACGCGCGCGGCAAGATCGTGCTCGGCATGCGGCCCGTCCACTACCCGGGCGACCGGCGCAGCACGGCGAAGGCGCGCGACGTCGCGGACGGTCGCGCCTGACGCGCCGCGCGTGGCGGGCGCCGGGTGACGCCCGTCGCGGTCAGCGCGCGACGACCTCGGCGGGCTCCGGCTCGGCCGGCGACTCGATGTGCGCCTCGCGCCACCGCAGCAGGTCGCGCACCGCGGGCGACTCGTCGCACTCGAGCATCGCGACGGCGGTGCGCGGCGTCTGGTCGTTGACGGCGAGCCAGGAGCGCACGCGCTCGGAGGTGTCGCCCACCAGCATCGTGAGCACGGCCGCCGGAGCGTGGGGGTTGCGGGCGAGGCACGCGCGGACGCCCTCGTCGGCATCGCGCGCGAGCGCCCGCTGCACGTCGAGCGGCGCGTGCAGGCTGCTCGCCACGCTCTCCCGCACCTTGGGGTCGCGGTGCTCGGCGAGCGGGCGCAGCCGGCGGATCTTGCTGGGCGTCACCTCGGGCGCGGGATGCAGCGCGGCGGCCTGCTCGGCGGTGAGGACGGCGGGCGCGGTCCGGTGCAGGGCCTCGAGCTGCGCGGCGGTGGTGAACCTGATGCACGACATGCCCCGACGCTATCGAAGGTGCCCGTGAGATGGTGGATCCATGACCGCCGAACGCCCGCCCGAGCCCCCGCGGGGGGCCCATCGCGACAGCGGCGACGTCTGGGTCGAGAGCCCCGAGGGGCAGCGCTTCTGGGGCGCGTTCGGCGCCGCGGGCCTGCTCGTGCACGACCCGGATCGCGGCGTGCTGCTGCAGCACCGCGTCGCGTGGAGCCACCACGGCGGCACGTGGGGCCTGCCCGGCGGCGCCCGGCACGCGGGTGAGTCCGCCATCGACGGCGCCGCGCGCGAGGCGGCCGAGGAGGCGGGTGTGCCGCCCGCGGGGATCCGGCCCGTCCTCGCCACGGTGCTCGACCTCGGCTTCTGGAGCTACACGACCGTCACCGCCCGCGTCCTCCGCCCGTTCGAGCCGCGCGTCGCCGACGCCGAGAGCATCGAGCTGAGCTGGGTGCCGGTCGACGAGGTCGACGCCCGGGAGCTGCACCCGGGCTTCGGCCGGGCCTGGCCGATGCTGCGCGGCGAGCTCGCGCGCGAGGTCACGCTCGTCGTCGACACCGCGAACCTGCTCGGGTCCCGGCCGGACGGCTGGTGGCACGACCGGGCCGGATCCACCACCCGCCTCCTCGTCGAGCTCGACGGCTTGGCGCGCGACGGCCTCCCCGCCGCCGACCTCGGGCTGCCGGGGGACGTCAGGTGGCCGGAGGTCGTCGCCGTAGTGGAGGGGCACGCGCGGGACGCGGCGCTGCCGTCGCCCGCGCAGGACGCGGCCCCGCCCGTGCTCCGGGCACCCGGCATCTCCGTGGTCGCCGCGCCCACGGACGGCGACGGCGAGATCTTGACCGTCGTCGCCGCCGCGCGGGACGCCGGCCGGGACGTCGTGGTGGTCACGGCCGACCGCGGGCTCGTCGCGCGGGTCGAGGAGCTCGGCGCGCGGGCGACGGGGCCCGGCCGGATCCGCGCGCTGCTCGACGCGCGCGCGGACCGCGACGCGGCGCTAGGTGTACTGGGTCATGACGTTGGTGACACTCGGGCCGCGGGCGTGAGCCCGTGGCTTGAGTGGATTCGTTCAGTGTTGTAGTGCTCGATGAAGGGGTCAAGCGCGTCGG
>NZ_JAAVCB010000048.1:0-15611 GCF_014802555.1 Clavibacter sp.
CCAACACCGGGCCGACGCGCTTGACCCCTTCATCGAGCACTACAACACTGAACGAATCCACTCAAGCCACGGGCTCACGCCCGCGGCCCGAGTGTCACCAACGTCATGACCCAGTACACCAGCGCCCGGCCCCGACCGTCGGCGACCGGGGCGTCCGGGCATGTCGGAGGCCCCCGGTAGAGTCCCCCGCATGGCCCGCATCCACTCCACGTACCGCTGCTCGGAGTGCGGGTGGACCACCCCGAAGTGGGTCGGGCGGTGCGCCGAGTGCCAGAGCTGGAACACCGTCGCCGAGGTGTCGCAGACGCCCGCGGCGGCCGGCCGGGTCACCACGCTCACACCCGCCGGATCCAGCCAGGCGCGGTCGATCATGCACGTCGGCACCGCGTCCGCCAGCCACATGCCGAGCGGCGTCGGCGAGCTCGACCGCGTGCTCGGCGGCGGCATCGTGCCGGGCGCCGCCATCCTCATGAGCGGCGAGCCCGGCGTCGGCAAGTCCACGCTGCTGCTCGAGGTCGCCGCGCGCGCCGCCGCGAAGGGCGCGAAGGTCCTCTACGTGACGGCCGAGGAGTCGGTCGCCCAGGTGCGCATGCGCGCCGAGCGCACGGGCGGGCTGCAGGAGTCGCTCATGATCGCGGCCGAGACCGACCTCGGCACGATCCTCGGCCACATCGAGCAGGTCGCGCCCGACCTCCTCATCGTCGACTCCGTGCAGACCGTCTCCAGCAGCACGTCCGACGGCCTGCCCGGCCACCCCGGCCAGGTGCGCGAGGTCGCCGTCACGCTCATCCGCGTCTGCAAGGAGCGCGACCTGCCCCTGCTCCTCGTCGGCCACGTCACCAAGGACGGCTCCATCGCCGGCCCCCGGCTCCTCGAGCACCTCGTCGACGTCGTGTGCCAGTTCGAGGGCGACCGGCAGACGTCGCTCCGCTTCATCCGCGCGCTCAAGAACCGCTTCGGCCCCACCGACGAGGTCGGCTGCTTCGAGATGGCGGGCGACGGCATCGTCGAGGTGCCGGATCCGAGCGGCATGTTCCTCTCGCGCGGTGTGCACTCGGTCTCCGGCACGTGCGTCACCGTCGCGATGGAGGGCCGCCGCGCTCTGCCCGTCGAGGTGCAGGCGCTCGTCGTCGACACGAAGGCGCCGCAGCCGCGCCGCGTGGTCAACGGGGTGGATGCGTCGCGCGTCGCCATGCTGCTGGCCGTGCTCGAGAAGCGCGCCAACGTGCGGCTCTCGGATCGCGACGTCTACGTCTCCACGGTCGGCGGCGTCCGCCTCACCGAGCCCGCCGCGGATCTCGCCATCGCCGTCGCGCTCGTCTCCGCCGTCAACGGCAAGGCCATGCCCCACGACCTCGCGGCGTTCGGCGAGATCAGCCTCGCGGGAGAGATCCGCGGCGTCACGTCGGCGCCGCAGCGCGCGGCGGAGGCCCGGCGGCTCGGCTTCACGCAGATCGTCGACGCCGAGTGGGGCCCGCTGTTCTCCGCGCTGGGCCGTGCGTTCTCCCTCGCGAAGAGCGAGCGGGAGAAGGAGCTCGACGAGGCGTTCTGACCCGGCCGGGCCCGAGCCGCCTGCCGGGCCCGAGCCGGGGCCCAGCCGGAGGGGGGTGCTCAGCCCGCGTCGACGGATCCGACCACGTGCTCGCGCACATGCGCCACGGCGTCGTCCACCACGTGCGTCACGTGCGTGTCCGCCACCTCGTAGCGGGCGATGCGCCCGTCGCGCTCGACGTTCACGAGACCCGCCGACCGCAGCACGCGCAGGTGCTGGGAGACCAGCGGCTGGGACAGCCCCGACTCCTCGACTAGCTCCGACACGCTCAACTTCCGGGACGCCAGCAAACCGATGAGGCCGAGGCGCGACGGCGAGGACAGCGCCTTGAAGAGGTCGGCGGCCTGCTCGAAGCCGGGGGGTGGATAGGTCACCTCAAAGATCCTAGGGCGAGGCGGAGACGCGGCCCGGCGCGGAGACGGCGACGGGGACCGGGCCTCATGGCCGGGTCCCCGTCTCGATCCGCGCGCGTCGTCGCGCGTCGGATCAGTGCTCGTCGTAGTGGTCGCCGTGCTCGGCGTGCTTGTGGCCGTCGTGGACGTAGTCCACGTGGTCCTCGTGCGTGACGGTCTCGTGACCGCAGTCGGCGCCGTGCTGGTGCTCGGCGACGGTGTGCTCGGCGTGGGTCTCGGTGGTATCGGTCATGATGCGTCCTAACGTCGGTGGAGCACCAGGATGACAGACGCATGCATGGATTGCAATGGATGCATCCAATCGAGAACCGTGGTCATGTACGCACATGGCCGCGGGTCGCCGCGCGCGTCAGTACAGCAGGAACGACTTCGGCTCGGCGCTCTTAACGCCGGCCACCTCGACCGACAGCGTGTAGGTCGCGCCGCCGGCGGGCACGGCCGGGCGCTGCTTCTCCTCGCAGGTCGTGGTGGACGACCGCTGGCGCGACCACTCGAACGGCGACGACGTCTGCGGGGTCCGCGCGGCCAGCTCGACCTGCGCGTCCTCGGCGCCCGTCTGGCAGTCGGTCGACTTCCAGTAGACGTCGGATCCGCTCGAGATCGTGAACACCTGCGTGGTCGTCCCGAGGTTCGCGGTGCAGGGCTCCATGCCCGTGTTCGTCACGGTGAAGGAGAGCTTGGGCAGCACGCCCGCCTTGTAGGAGGCGGCGTCGGTGACGGGGGTGACGGTGAGCTGGCCCGCGGCGCAGGATCCGTCGGCGTTCGTCTCTGTGCCGGCGCTCGCGGTGGCGCTCGGGGTGGGATCCGGGTCAGCCGGCGCGGCGGCGTCGGGGGCCGCATCCGCGGTGGGCGTCGCACCGGGAGCTGCGGTGTCGGCCGTGCCGCGGCCCAGGTTGGACACGATGATCACGACGACCGCGATCACGGCCACCACGACGAGGAGCGCGAGCAGACGGCGACGGCGGTATACGGCCGCGGACGGGCGGCCTCCGGGCGAGGTCGAGGTCGAGGACATGAGCACAGGCTACGGTCGGCGCGCCCGCCCGGCCCGGTCGGCGCGCCCGCCGCTCTCCTCCCTCAGGGGATGCGGGGCGGCAGCGGCCAGGACCTGGGAGGGTCAGAGCGCCTTGAGCATGCGCGTGTTGCCGAGGGTGTTCGGCTTGACGCGGGAGAGGTCGAGGAACTCGGCGATGCCCTCGTCGTGCGAGCGGAGCATCTCGTAGTAGATCTCCTGCGCGATGATCGACTCCGCGACCTCGTGGTACCCATGGCGCGAGAAGAAGCCAACCTCGAAGGTCAGGCAGAACAGGCGGCTGAGGCCGAGCTCGCGGGCGTCGTCCTCGAGGCGCTCGAGCAGCGCGTGGCCGACGCCGGTGCCGCGCGTGTGCGGGGAGGCGGCGAGGGTGCGGATCTCGCCGAGGTCCTCCCACATCACGTGCAGCGCGCCGCAACCGACGACCTCGCCGGCCGCGTCGACCGCGACCCGGAACTCCTGCACGTTCTCGTAGAGCACCACGAGGTCCTTGCCGAGGAGGATCCCCTCCATCACGAGCGGCTCGACGAGCTGCTGGATGCGGGGCACGTCGCCGGTGCGCGCGCGTCGCACGCGGATGCCGCCCGCGGGCTCCGCTGGCTCGACGACGGCTGGCTCTGCGCTCACGATGACGACCCTCTCGATCCGCGGCTCGGGCGCCCGGATCAGGGGTCCAGCCTAGCGACGGGCGGGTCCCGCGTCCGGGCGGGCCGGGTCGGTGCCGGGCTCCTCGGGCTCGGCGCCGGTGCCGAGCCGCGCGATCATCCGCGGCGCGATCCACACGACCGCCACCACGCCGACGACCGCGCGCAGCCCGGCGAACACGAGCACCCACCAGCCGACCCCGTCGCCGCCGACCAGCAGCGCGATCCCGATGACGACGAGCGCCGCGTCCGCGACGAACGGCACGCGCAGCCAGAACATGAGGCGGCGGACGGGATCCATGTCAGCTGCCGCCGGGCGGACCGGGCCGGTCCGCGACGGGCGCACCCGAGGGCGGCGCCCAGCGGTCGGACGGCGCATCGGCGGGCGGACCCGACGCATCCCGCGCCTCGCCCGCACGCCGCACCACCGGCAGCCGCACGCCGAAGACCGTGCGGCCCGGCTCCGACTCCACCCACACCGCGCCGTGGTGCGCCGACACGATGGCCTGCGCGATGGCCAGGCCGAGGCCCGTGCCGCCGGTCGTCCGGGCACGGGATCCGTCGCCGCGCACGAAGCGCTCGAACAGGGTCTCCTGCAGGGCGGGCGGGATGCCGGGGCCGTCGTCGGTGACGCGGATCACGGTATGCGCATCCGGACCCGCGCCCTCCACCGCGAGCGACGTGACGACGCGCGTGCCGGCCGGGGTGTGCGTTCGGGCGTTGGCGAGCAGGTTGACGACCACCTGGCGGAGCCGCGCGTCGTCGCCGGGGACGGTCACGGAGCCGTCCGGCAGGTCGAGGTCCCAGTCGTGGTCCGGGCCCGCGGCGCTCGCGTCGCCGACCGTGTCGAGGAGGATGCGCGTGAGGTCGATCGGATCCGACTCCAGCTCGCGCCCCTCGTCGAGTCGCGCGAGGAGCAGGAGGTCCTCGACGATCGTGGTCATGCGCACCGACTCCGACTCGATGCGCGACAGCGAGTGCGTGACGTCCTCGGGCAGCTGGTGCGGCCCGCGACGCGTGAGCTCGGCGTAGCCGCGGATGGAGGCGAGCGGCGTGCGCAGCTCGTGGCTCGCGTCCGACACGAACCGCCGCACCTTCGCCTCGCTCGCCTGCCGCGACGACAGCGCCGCGGCGACGTGCCCGAGCAGTCCGTTGAGCGCGGCGCCCACGCGGCCGACCTCGGTGCGCTCGTCGGTGTCGGATGCGGGCACGCGCGCCTCGAGCGCGACGTCGCCGCGGTCGAGCTCCAGCGCCGCCACGTGGGTCGCCGTGTCGACGACCCGGTCGAGCGGACGCAGCGCCCGGCGCACGATGAGCGTGCCGAGGAGCGCGGCGAGCGCCAGCGTGATGGCGGCGACCACCGTGATCACGAGGATGAGCTGCTCGACCACGTCGTCGGCGGGCTTCGTCGGCAGCCCGGTGACGATGGTCGCGCCGGAGGACGAGGTCTGGCCGACGAGCCGGTAGCTGCCGAGCGCGCCGCCGAGGTCGACCGTGCGCGGGACGCCGTCGGTGGGCACGCTCTGCAGCTGCTCGCTCTGGCGCTGGGTCAGCTCCACAGCGCCCGCGCCGCCGGGCTCGCCCTGGGCGGCGGAGCGGTCCGCGATGTAGCCGCCGGACACGACGCCGTCGATGATGGTCGCGCTGATCGTGCCGACCTGCTGCCCGAACGCGCCGAGCCCACCGGGCGCCCCGGGAAAGCTGCCGTAGCCGCCCGGCTCGCGGTCGACGAAGTCCTGCGAGCGTGCCGCCGTGGCCTCCAGCTGCTGGTCGACCTGCTGCATCAGCGACGTCCGCAGCGCCAGGATGCTCACGGTGCCGATGAAGATGCTCGCGAGCGCCAGCAGCCCCACGACGCTGAGGACGAGGCGGCGACGCAGGGTCATCCCGCGCGCGGCGGCCGTCAGCCGATCGCGCAGCGGCGCGGTGCCGTGCCGCTCGGTGGCCGGCGGCTGGGTGGCCGGCGGCTGCGTGGCCGGCGGCTGGGTCACTCCGCGGCCTTGAGCATGTAGCCGCTGCCGCGCACGGTGTGGATCATCGGGTTCCGGCCGGCGTCGATCTTGCGCCGCAGGTAGGAGATGTAGATCTCGACCACGCTCGACTTGCCGCCGAAGTCGTAGCTCCAGACCCGGTCGAGGATCTGCAGCTTGCTCAGCACGCGGCGCGGGTTCCGCATCAGGTAGCGCAGCAGCTCGAACTCGGTGGCGGTGAGCTCGATGGGGTCGCCGGCGCGGGCGACCTCGTGGCTGTCCTCGTCGAGGGTGAGGTCGCCGACGCGGATCACCGGGTCGACGGTGTCGCTGACCACGAGCGTCGAGCGGCGGATGAGGCCGCGCAGCCGGGCCACGACCTCCTCCAGACTGAACGGCTTGGTGACGTAGTCGTCGCCGCCCGCGGTGAGCCCGGCGAGGCGGTCGTCGAGCGAGTCCTTCGCGGTGAGGAACAGCACGGGGATGTCCTCGGCGTCGGCGCGCAAGCGCGAGAGCACCTGGAGGCCGTCGAGGTCCGGCAGCATGATGTCGAGCACCACGGCGTCGGGCTTGAACTCGCGCGCCGCGGCGAGCGCCTGGTGCCCGTTCTCGGCCGTGCGGATCTGCCAGCCCTCGTAGCGGAGCGCCATCTGGAGCAGGTCGGTGAGGGACGCCTCGTCGTCGACGACGAGCACCCGGATGGGCGACCCGTCGGCACGGGTGAGGCGGGGCTGCGGAGCGGCGGCGGGCTGGAAGCCGGAGGGCGTTGCGGTGGTCACGGGATCCATCATGCGGATGTTCCTATGAAGCGGCCATGAAATGACCATGGGCGAACTTGCACCGCAGCCGATGGGCGACGACGGGCCCGGCGCGTGGTGCGCCGGGCCCGTCGGATCGTGCGGGTGGGAGCTAGTGCTTCTCCTCCGTCGCGCGCGTGACGGTCTCGCCGTCCACGCTCGCGCGGTCCTTCTTCTGCTTGTCGCCGCGGGTCTTCGCCAGGCTCGCGACGGTGGCGACCGTGATGGTCGCGCCGATGAACAGGAGCGAGAACCAGATCGGGATCTCAGGCGCCCACAGCATCGGCTCGCCGCCGTTGATGAACGGCAGCTCGTTGACGTGCATCGCGTGCAGCACGAGCTTCAGGCCGATGAACGCGAGGATCACCGCGAGGCCCTGCGACAGGTACACCAGGCGCTCGAGCAGGCCGCCGATGAGGAAGTACAGCTGGCGGAGGCCCATCAGCGCGAAGGCGTTCGCGGTGAAGACGATGTACGCCTCGTTGGTGAGGCCGTAGATGGCGGGGATCGAGTCGAGCGCGAACACCAGGTCGACGAAGCCGATCGCGATGACGCAGAGCAGCAGCGGGGTGACGAAGCGCTTGCCGTCGATCTTGGTGGTGAAGCGGTCGCCGACGAACTCGTCGTGGACGGGCAGGATCCGGCGGGCGATGCGCACGAACATGTTGTCCGCCGCGTTGCCGCCGTGGTCGCCCTTCAGCTGCTGGTACGCGAGCACGAACAGCAGCGCACCGAAGATGTAGAAGACCCAGGAGAAGTTCTCGATGAGCGCGGCGCCCAGCGCGATGAAGCCGGCGCGCATGATCAGGGCGATGACGATGCCGATCATCAGCACCTTCTGCTGGTACTTCCGGGGCACGGCGAACCCGGTCATGATCAGCAGGAACACGAACAGGTTGTCGATCGACAGGGCCTTCTCGGTGAGGTAGCCGGCGAAGTACTCGCCGCCGAAGCCCCAGCCGTTCGTGATGCCGATGCCGACGCCGAAGATCAGGGCGAGGCCGATGTAGAAGACCGACCAGCGGGCGGACTCGCCGATGGTGGGCTCGTGCGGCTTGCGCACGTGGGTGAAGAACTCGTAGACGAAGAACGCGATGGTGACGGCGATCGTGATGAGCCAGGTGGTCGTGGTGATGTTCACGGGGGTCTCCGGGAATGAGGCCGACGGGATATCGGGACGGCGGGTGGCGCGGACCCCCATGATCCCATGCGGGATCTCCTCACTCCTGGGGAAATACCCGCGCATGCGCTCCGCGGATCGGCCGCTCCGACGTCCGCCCTGCCCCGCGGCCTCCGCGGGCTCCCGGATCAGGTCAGGCTCGGCGCCTGGAACGGGTACGCGACGTACGCGAACCGGCGCGAGTCGGGCGCCCAGCTGGTGACGTTGATGGTGCCCTGGCCGCCAGGGAACGCCGCGAGGTCGCGCGTGCGGTGGCTCTGCCGATCGATGACGCGGAGGATCACGTCGCGGTCGGCCGGGTGGCCGAGCGTGCCGGGCGGGAAGGACAGGTAGACGATGTGCTCGCCGTCGGGCGACGGATGCGGGAACCAGTTGACGCGCTCGTCGGAGGTGAACTGGTGCGTGTCGGAGCCGTCGGTGCGCATCGTGAACAGCTGCGCGTGGCCCGCAGCCACGGATCCGCGCTCGGAGTTGAAGTAGAGCCAGCCGCCATCGGGCGAGAACTCGGCGCCGTCGTCGGGGTAGCCGTCGTCGGTCAGCTGCGTGGTGGGGCCGCCGTCGACGGGCACGAGGTGGATGTTCGTGGTCCACTCGCCGCGCGCGTCGACCTGGCCGCCGATGACGCTGAGCGTCGTGCCCGTCGGGCGAGACGCCGTGCAGGTAGTTCTTGAAGCCGAGCGCCGGATCCCGGTCAGCCGTGATGCGCCGGCCCTCGCCGCCCGCGCCGTCGTTCCAGAGGACGCTGTAGAGGTGGCCGTCGCGGCCGGAGACGTAGACGTGCGCGCCGTCGGGCGAGAAGACGTGGTCGTTGTTGATGGGCGGCACGCCGCCGAGGTCGACCGCATGGAAGTCGACCGCGGGCTCGGGGAGGTCCGGATCCGGCTCCTCGGCGTCGGGCGCGGGCAGCCGCCAGAGCCCGCCCTCGGCGTTCACGACGAGCCAGCGGCCGTCGGGCGTCCAGTTCGGCGCCTCGATGTGCAGCACGGCCGACTCGGCGACCATGCGCTCGGCGCCCGTCTCGACGTCGACGACGAGGAGGCGGGCCAGCTGGCCGTCGCGCAGCGTCACGCGGTGGATCCGGTGGGGCCGTCGGCGGGCGCGGAGCCCGGCGCGTCGTCGCGGTTGTTGGCGAACGAAGAGTCGAAGAGGCTGTCCGGCGTCGGCCAGAGGAGGGAGCGCACCCGCGCGAGGGCGTCGGGGGCTCCGTGCAGGCGGTCCATCCCCGCATCCTCCCACTCGACCGACACCGGGCCGTCGTAGCCGATGCTCCGCAGCGCCCGGAAGGCGCGCTCGAACGGCACGTCGCCGTGGCCGACCGAGACGAAGTCCCAGCCGCGGTGCGGGTTCCCCCACGGGAGGTGGGATCCGAGCCGGCCGCCGCGGCCGTCGGTCGTGACCCGGGTGTCCTTGGCGTGCACGTGGTAGATCCGGTCGGCGAAGTCGAGGAGGAAGCCCACCGGGTCGATGCCCTGCCACATCATGTGGCTCGGATCCCAGTTGAGGCCGAAGCCCGGGCGGTGGCCGATCGCCTCGAGCGTGCGCTTCGTCGTCCAGTAGTCGTAGGCGATCTCGCTCGGGTGCACCTCGAGCGCGTATCGCACGCCCTCGTCGTCGAACACGTCGATGATCGGGTTCCAGCGGTCGGCGAAGTCCTGGTAGCCGGCGTCGATGACCGACTCGGGCACGGGCGGGAACATGGCGACGTACGGCCAGATGCGGGATCCGGTGAAGCCCGTCACGCGCGTGACCCCGAGCGCCGCCGCCGCCTTCGCCGTCAGCTTGAGCTCCTCCGCCGCGCGCTGGCGCACGCCCTCGGCCTGGCCGCCGCCCCACACCTTGGAGCGCAGGATCGCCTGGTGCCGGAAGTCGATGGGGTCGTCGCACACGGCCTGGCCGGTGAGGTGCTGCGAGAGCGCGTGCACCTGGAGGCCGTGGCGCTCGAGGATCTCGAGACGGCCGCGCAGGTACGCGGGATCCTCCGCCGCGCGCCACACGTCGAGGTGCTCCGCGGAGCAGGCGATCTCGAGGGCGTCGAACCCCCAGCCGCTCGCGAGCCGGGCCACCTCCTCCAGCGGCAGGTCGGCCCACTGGCCGGTGAAGAGCGCTACGGGGGTGGTGATCTGGGGCATGGTTCCCTCTCGTCGACGGTGACGGATGACGGTGCGGTGCGGTGCGGTGCGGTGGCGCGGCCCGGTGGCGGCGCGCGGGATCCACGCTACACACCAGGCCGCGCCCGCTCACGGGCCGGCGTCAGCGAAAGTTCGCCGACTGCGTGCGCTGGTAGCCGGCCAGCGTGATGCCGCCGAGCAGCACCGCCCACGCCGCGAGGATCACCAGCGGGAGGCCCATGACCGCGGTGTCGTGCCGGGCCGCGGCGCTCGTCAGCGTGCTCCACGCGCCCGTCGGCAGCAGCACCGTGAGCGACTCCCACGGCGTACCGCTCGTGTCGCCGCCCGTGAACAGACCGCCCGCGAACGACAGGGGCAGGTACACGAGGTTGGCGAGGCCGAGCGCGCCGCGGGCGGGGAACCAGTAGCCCATCGCGAGGCCGAGCAGCGCCATGGGCACGGCACCGGCCAGCACGGCGAGCGCGACCGAACCGAGCGTGGCCGCATCCACCCGGACGCCGCCCGCCAGGATGCCGACCGCGACCACCGGGATCACGAAGACGACGCCGAAGACGCACGCGACCGTGAGCTTGGCGGCGAGGCGGATCCACGCGGGCACCGGCGCCGTGAACAGCCACCGCTCCCACGGCGACTCCCTCGCCGACGCCGAACTGGAACGTCACCGTGCCGAGCACCGAGAACAGCACGTAGCCGAGCAGCACGCTGAGCCGCGCGCTCGGCGGGCCGCCCTGCGGCAGGCCGACGACCGCGTAGATGAGCACGGGGTACGCGAGGAGCGGGAGCACGAAGGCGGGCATGCGCGCGTTCTGCGCGAGCTCGCTGACGACGTGGGCGCGGTAGATGGCGACCCGGCGACCGGCGGTGAGGCGGGCCGGGATCGGCGCGGCGGTCATCGGGCGCATCCCGCGTGATCCTCGGCGCGCGACGGATCGGCGGGGATCGCGTCGGCGCCGTCCGCCAGCACGCGCTCCACGATCTCGCCGAGCCCCGGCTCGACGACCGTGAGGCCCGGCTGCGGCACGGCGGCGAGCACCAGCCCGGCCACGACGTCGGAGCGGTCGGTGTCGATGACCCACCGGATCCGCTCGAGGCCGCGCGGCTCCTCCCCCGCCTCGGGCACTGCGCCGGACGACCGCAGGCGCCGCGCCTCGGCGGCGGTCGCGTCGAAGCCGACCCGACGGACGCCGGCCAGCCCGCGGAAGTCGGCGGCGGTCCAGTGGCCGACCACGCGCCCGTGGTCGAGGCAGACGACGGTGTCAGCGAGCGCCGCGACCTCCTCCATGTCGTGCGACGCGAGGAGCACCGTGCGCCCAGAGTCGCGGACCGCGGCGATGGCGTCGCGCACGGCGGCCCGGCCGGGGATGTCGAGCGCTGCCGATGGCTCGTCGAGCACCACGACGGGCGTCCCGGCGCCGACGACGCACGCGAGCGCGACCCGCCGCCGCTCGCCGCCGCTCAGGCCGCCGGTCTGCCGGGACGCGAGGCGGTCGAGGTCGAACCGGTCGATGGCCGCGGCCGGCGTGAGCGCGGCGGCGTGCGGCACGAGGGCGAGCGCGAGCACCTCGCGGACGGTGAGGTACTCGGGGAACGCGAGCGCCTGCGGCATCACGGCGACCAGCGCCGCCGTGGGCCCGCCGCGCCGCACGTCGTGGCCGAGCACGCGTGCACGGCCCGCGTCGGGGTGGCGGGTCGCGGTCAGGATGTCGATGGCCGTGGTCTTCCCGGATCCGTTCGGCCCGAGCAGCGCGTGCACGAGCCCCGGCGCGAGCGAGAAGGAGGCGGCGTCGAGCGCGCGCGTCCGGCCGAAGGTGCGGGTGATCCCGTCGAGCTCCACCGCGTCAGTCATGGGAGGCCTCCTCGTCGGCGAACCGCCGGGCACCCGGATCCGCGCCGCCGAACGAGATCGCGTAGAGGGACGACTGCGTCACCCCGTCGAGCCCGAGCACCGCGTCGAGCTCGTGGTCCACGAAGCCGACCCAGCCCAGCACCGGCAGCCCCAGCGCGGTCGCGACCAGGAGCGCGTTCTGCCCCACGTGGCCGGCCTCCAGCAGGGTGAGCCGGTAGCCGCGGAGCCCGTACTTGCAGCGCGAGCGCTCGAAGCTGCCCGTGATGACGACCGTGACGGCGGCCGTCTCCGGGATCGGCGCCATGAGCGACGGCGCCGCGCGGCGGAAGCGCGCGAGCTGTCCGTCCCGGTCGAGCCCGGACACGTCGACGAGCGTCTCCTCCAGCGGGTCGAGCTGGTGGATCCCCGGCTCGAGCCCCACCACCGACCGCGCGACCACGTGCAGGTCGAGCGGGTACAGCCCGCCGCCCGAGGGCACGAACCGCCTCGGCGTGCCGTCGCCGCGCGGTCCGTAGGCGAGGCGCAGCACGGTGGCGAGCTCGGCCAGCTCGACCGGCCGCCCGAGCGTGCGCGGCTCCGCCGACCGACGCGCCGCCAGCGTCGCGCCCAGCTCGTGCCGCAGCGGGAGCGCGCGCGGGAGGGGCAGCGCCGGGAGGAGCCGCGGCGCGGAGGTGGCCCCGCCCGGCCCGGCGTCCGCGACGCCCTGCGCCTCCTGCGCCATCTGGTGGGCGTACCGCACGTCGGTCCAGCCGGGGTGCGTGATCCGCGTGATCTTCGACGCCTCGTGGAAGTCCTCCGCGGGGTCGCCGGCCGGCCGGTCGACGGCGCCCCCGACGCTGAAGATCGGTCCCACGCTCCCGAGGGAGCGCGCGGATCCGGCGGCACCCGGATCCGCCGGCGCGGACGGATCCGTCGGAGCCTCCGCCCGGTCGGGGGCGGCGTCGGTCTCGATGGTGCTCATGGGATCCTCCTGGTGCGGCGGGCGATGGGACGACTGCGGGGGCGGGCGGCGCTAGCCGTCACGGGAACGGGTGCGGGACGGGGACGAGGTCGGCCGGCCCGTCGAGCGCGGGCCCGTCGCGCCACCGCCGGTAGAGGCGCGGATGCCCGAGGAACCGCGCCGTGTGCACCACGTCGAGCGCCACGAGGTCGGGGCTCAGCGCGCGCACCACGTGGAAGCCGGCCGCGCGCACCTCGGGCGCCGTGATGTCGGCGAGCAGCACCTCGATGCCCTCCCGGTCGAGCCCGGCGACGACCTCCGCCCAGCTGGCCGGGCCGCCGACGGCCGCGACCCGCTCGTCCGAGACGTCGAGCGCAGCCGTGAGGGGGCGGGCGGACGGGCGGCAGTGCAGCCGGATGTGGTCCTCGAACTCGACCACGTCGGCCGGGTCGATCGTCGGCTCCGCGAGCAGCCGCAGGCACCAGTTGTGCGTGTGCAGCGCCTCGCGGACAGCGTTGAGGATCGCGCGGTCGAGCCGGAAGTCGGCCGCGCAGCCCACGGCGACGCCGATGCGGTCGCTGCGCATGACCGCGAGCAGCACGGGCACGTCGGCCGCCGCGTCGAGCACGCGCACGGTGAACGACGCCTCGAACCGCCCGCACAGCTCCTCCAGGCGCTCGAGCTCGCGGAGCGTCGCGGCGGCGAGCCGGGGACTGCCGCGCCAGCCGAAGGCCGGGGGCGTGGATTCGCGCAACCACGTGCGCTGGAACGCGTCGCGCTCGATGAGCTCCAGCACGGCGCGGCCCGCGGCGAACCCGAAGTGCGGCCCCGCCGCGACGCCGGACGAGGTGGCCGGCTCGACGTGCGGCTCCCGGTGCCCGTCGGCCCGGTGCGGGTCGTCGAACACCACCATCTGCGCGGGCACGTGCACCGTGTCGCCCCGGTGCAGGGATCGCGCCGGCATCCAGGTGAGGAGGTCGCCCGGCCGGGCGCGCTCGAAGTGGAAGGCCGGATCCTCGCGCTGCGTCGGGTGGAAGCGCTGGAAGGCGTCCGGCCCCACCTGGCGGGCGTCCGCGCCGAGGGGCGCGCGGAAGCCGCCGGGTGCGCCCGCGAGCGACATGCGCTCCACGGCCTCGCCGATGCAGGAGCGCCGCGCCTCCATCCGGGATCCGCCCGGCCCCATGCTGAAGCGCTCGGACGCCGTGCCGGTGAGGAACCCCGTGTCCGCAGACCGGCCCGAGTAGAGGGCGTCCGGGATGGCGTCGGGCGTGAAGGCCATGGGATGCGCGTGCTCCACCAGCCCCGTATACGGGCTGACGACGCCCGCTACGCCGCGGCTCATGCGCGCCACGGCGAGACGACTCCCGCGTAGGGGCGGGGACCGCACGTGCCGCACCGGGCGACCCTGAACACGGCGTGCGCCTCCGCCTCCATGAGCTTGGGCTCGATCACGAGCACGGTGCTGGCGACGAGCCAATCGTGGGCGTGGATCCACCGAGCGGCGTAGCGCGCGGCGAACCCGGCCGTGATGGCGTCGAGGCTCGGGTCGCGCGGCACGACGGCGACCGCGTCGGCCGCCGCGGCGTGATCCGCGGCGAACGGCGTGGTCGACGCCCAGCGCAGCGCGACGCACTCGAGGCACGGCCCCTCCCCGGGCACGACCACCGGCCCGACGAGCTGGAACCGGCCGTCGAACGGGTACACCGGGAGCCACGGGCGCCCGGCGGCGTGCATGCGCGCCCCGACGTCCCGGAGGACGGGCCGGGAGGCGACCGCGATGACCAGGTCCGCGTCGTCCTCGTCGCCGAGCTCGGCGGAGGGGAGCGCCTCCGCGAGGCCCGTGAGGAGCGAGGGGATCATGTCGCCCACGAGCGCGACGCGGGCGGGCGAGGCGGGGTCGCGCACGGGGCCGAGCCCGGTGCGGTCGCCGCCGTTGCGCCGCGCCTCGTCGAGGACGTGCGCGAGCTCGTCGGGGACGGATCCCGCGGAGCCGTCCGGCGCCCCGACCACGACGTCGCGCAGCACGAGCTCGTCGACCAGGCGCGCCACGGCGGGGGCGTGCGCGGCGAACGCCCGGTCGAGGTCCGCGCGGGTGAAGGGACGGGAGAGGAGGCGCGACACCGCGGAGACGGCATCGCCCGAGGGCAGCTGCAGGGAGACCAGCTCACGACCGCCGAGGAGGTGGAGGGTGTCCTCCACCTCCCTGACGGCGTAGCGGGGACTCACCGAGTACGTGGTCGACGAATCCATGCGCGGGCGATCAGCGAGGCTGCTGCCGGCCGCCGCCGCCGCTCGACGAGCACGTCGTGCTGCAGCACAGGGTGACGTCGCCCATCACGAGCTCCTCCTCCGCGCCGCGGTGCGTGATGGTGAAGCCGAAGGCCTCCGCCAGCAGCGCGTCGGACGCGTCGTCGCCTCCGGCCGCGGGTGCGACCTCGGTCGCGGTGGTGCGCAGCGGAGCCGGGGCCCCCGATTCCATGAGCAGTGACATTGCCGTTCCTTCCTCTGGGTGGGTGGGACGACGCCTTTCTAACACGATCTTCCGCGCCCTGGGCGTATTCGCTTTCCCTGTTGACAACGGCTCGACAGGACGGGACCATCCGCTCGCGTCGAGGCGGCCCACGGCGGATCCGGCGCGTACCCTGGAACCCGTGACGGACGAGATGCTGGCCTTCCCCTGGGAGGACGACCTCGCCCCTGCCGCACCCGCGCCGCCTCCTCCCCCGCCGCACCTGACGCGCATCGTCGCCCACTCGTCGGACCGCGTCGCCTGGCTCCGGGCCCGCAGCTTCGGCATCACCGCGACCGACGTCGCGCGCCTCGCGACCGACGCCTCGCTCCAGGCCGTCGCGCTCGAGAAGCTCTACGGATCCGGCTTCGGCGGCAACCGCTACACCGACCACGGCCGCGAGCGCGAGCCGGAGATCGCCCGCTGGGTCGAGGCCGAGCACGGCATCGTCCCGAGCGCGCACCTGTTCCACGCGCCGGGCTAGCTGTACTCGGCCGTGACGTTGGTGACACTTCGGGGCGTGTGAAGAGGCCTCCTGGCTTGATGGAGCTGTTCAGTTCAACCATCGCCAGGAGGCCTCGATGTCCCACGGTAATGC
>NZ_JAAVCB010000049.1:0-10325 GCF_014802555.1 Clavibacter sp.
CCCGCGCCGCGACCTACCCTGCCTGGCTGCATCACTACAACCACCACCGCCCCCACACCGGCATCGGCGGACTCACGCCCGCCGAACGCGTTCACAACCTCACTGGGAACTACAACTAGTCCCCGCCCGTCTGGTCCCCGCCCGCCTCAGCGCCTGGGCCGGTCGCCGCGGCCGGGTCGGCCTAGCATCGCCCCCATGACCGACACGTTTCCCGATGCGCCGCGGCCGTCGGATCCCGAGCACGGCGCCGGCACCACGCTCGGCCTCATCGCGCGCGAGGCGAACGTGTCGATCGGCACGGTCAGCAAGGTCCTCAACGGCCGGAAGGGCATCTCCCCGGCCACGCGCTCCCGCGTCGAGGAGCTGATGGAGCTGCACGGCTACAGCAGGCGGGGGGCCGAGCGGCCGCACGGCGCGCTCATCGAGATCGTGCTCGAGGTCGTCGACACGGGCTTCTCGGTCGACCTGCTGCGCGGCGTCTCGGCGGTCGCCCGCGAGCACTCCCTCAGCGTCATCGTCACCGAGCACGGGCGCGACAACGCCCTCGACGGCGACTGGATGGCGGGCGTCATGCAGCGCCGGCCGATGGGCCTCGTCCTCGTCTTCTCGGACCTCGCGCCCGCGCAGAAGCGGCAGCTGCGGAGCCGGGGCATCCCGTTCGTGGTGGTGGATCCTGCGGGGTCGCCCGCCGCGGACGTGCCGGCCGTCGGATCCACCAACTGGGAGGGCGGCCACGCCGCGGGGGAGCACCTGCTGGGCCTCGGGCACACGCGCATCGGCGCCATCAGCGGCCCGCGGCACCGGCTCTACTCGCGAGCGCGCATGTCGGGCTTCCGCAGCGCGCTCGAGGCGGCGGGACCCGCGGTGTCGCTGGTCGAGGCGGAGGGCGACTACGGCCGCGTCGCGGGGTACCGCGCCGGCGGCGAGCTGCTCGACGGAGAGGCGCGCCCCACCGCGATCTTCGCCGGCAACGACGAGCAGGCGCTCGGGCTGTACGAGGCGGCGCGCGAGCGGGGGATCCGCGTCCCCGACGACCTCTCCGTGCTCGGCTACGACGACCTCCCGTTCGCGCGCATCGTCTCGCCGGCGCTCAGCACCATCCGCCAGCCCGTGCGCGAGATGGCCGAGGCCGCGGCGCGGATGGTGTTGCGGATCCGCGAGGGGCGGAGCGACGAAGCGACGCGGCTCGACCTCGCGACCGCTCTCGTGGTCCGCGCCAGCACGGCGGCCCCCGCGGCCCCCGCGGCCCCCGCGGCGACGGACGCGGTGTCGCCGCCCGAGTGAAACGTTTCGGATCGGCGGCGACCTCCTTGCCCCGCCCGACCGCCGGTGCGTAGCGTTCGAGGGGCGCACGGCAGCCGACCGGACGCACTCGACGAAGGAGTCGCCCGTGATGCAGATCCCCCGCACGCCCGCCCGGTCGCATCGCGACCACCCGACCCGGACGGCGCGCTCGTGACCGCGGCCCGGAAGGCGCTCGTCGTCCGCGGCGGCTGGGACGGCCACATGCCCGTGGAGACCACGGGCCTCTTCATCCCGTTCCTCGAGGAGAACGGCTTCGAGGTGCGCGTGGAGGAGGGCTCGGCCGTCTACGCCGACGCCGCCGCCATGGCGGAGACCGACCTCATCGTGCAGGCCAACACCATGACGACAATCGAGCCCGAGGAGATGGCCGGCCTGTACGCCGCCGTCGTCGCGGGCACGGGCATGGCCGGCTGGCACGGCGGCATCGCCGATTCGTACCGGAACACGGCCGACTACCTGCACATGATCGGCGGCCAGTTCGCCCATCACGCGGGCAAGGACCCGGCCGAGCGCACGGGCGAGCAGTCCGACAACTACATCCCGTACACGGTCGAGATGACCGAGCTCGGGCGCACGCACGAGATCACCCGGGGGATCGCCGATTTCGACCTCGTGACCGAGCAGTACTGGGTGCTGAGCGACGAGTACAACGACGTGCTCGCGACCACGACGCAGACCGTGCGGCCGTGGGATCCGTGGCACCGTCCGGTCACCGCGCCCGCCATCTGGACCCGCCAGTGGGGCGAGGGCCGCATCTTCGTCTCCGCCCCGGGCCACCGCATCGAGGTCGTCGAGGACCCGAACGTCCGCACCATCATCGAGAGGGGCCTCCTGTGGGCAGCACGCTGACGCACGACGACGACGCGATGACCCTCGGGATCATCGGCGTCGGGAAGATCAGCGAGCAGTACTTCGCCGCGTTCGAGACCCTGTCCGGCGTGCGGCTCGTCGCCGTCGCCGACCTCGACCTCGACCGCGCGCGCACGGTCGCCGAGGCGCAGGGCGTGGACGCTCTGAGCGTGGACGACCTCATCGCCGACCCGCGCATCGACACGGTGCTGAACCTCACGATCCCCGCCGCGCACGCCGAGGTCGACCTCCGCGTGCTTGAGGCCGGCAAGCACGTGTACGGCGAGAAGCCGCTCGCGCTGAGCCCCGCGGAGGCCGCGCCGATCCTGCGGCTGGCCGAGGAGAAGGGCCTCCGCGTCGGATCCGCGCCCGACACCGTGCTGGGCACCGGGATCCAGACCGCCCGCGCCGTGCTCGACGCCGGCACGATCGGGAAGCCCGTCGCGGCGAACGCCTTCTGGGGCGCGCCCGGACACGAGCTCTGGCACCCGGCCCCCGCGTTCTACTACCAGCCGGGCGCCGGACCCATGTTCGACATGGGCCCGTACTACCTGACAGCGCTCGTGACGCTGCTCGGCCCGGTCACGCGCGTGCAGGGCGCCTCGCTGCGCTCCGACCGCGTGCGCTCGGCCGCATCCGACCCCGAGGCGCGCGAGATCCCGGTGACCGTCGACACGCACGTCAGCGCCGTGCTCACGCACGCGTCGGGCGCGGTCTCGACCGTCACGATGAGCTTCGACATCTGGGCCACGCGAATCCCGAACATCGAGGTGTACGGCACCGCCGGCACGCTCTCGGTGCCCGACCCGAACCACTTCTCGGGGCAGGTGCAGGTCGCCACGTCGACCGACCGCGAGTGGGCGGACGTCGAGCCGAGCGCCGGCTTCGTCGACGCGGGGCGCGGCTGCGGTCTCGCGGAGATGGCCGACGCGATCCGCCGGGGCGTGCCGCACCGGGCGTCGGGGGAGCTCGCGTTCCACGTGCTCGAGGTCATGGACGCGATCCTCGACCCCGAGGCGACGGGCGAGATCCGCAGCTCCGTGGGGCGCCCGGAGGCCGTGCCGCTGGGACAGCCGGGGCGCTCCGGCGACTGATCCGAGGTCGTCCGCGAGCAGATGGTGGGCAGCCTTCCACAACCCCGCCCGACGACCGTTCCTGGGAGCCCCGGCGGACTAGCCTGACGCCGTGACCCGCCACTTCTCGCAGTTCCTCTTCGCGCCGTACGGCGACGGAGAGGGGCTGCGCGCGGTGGAGGCGGACGACGAGCAGCTCCTCGGCGTGGACGCGCACGACGACCCTCGGGAACCCGAGGCGGACGTCACCGACCCGGCCGTCTGGCCCGCGCTCACCGCCGTCGAGTGGCCGCTCACGCACCGGCCGTTCGGCGACGATGACGAGCCCGAGATCGCGGACGGCCACTTCGCGCCCGCGGATCAGGATCCGGACGGGGAGGCCCAGGAGGAGGCCGCCGCGCACGCCGCCCGGGCCGCGCTCCTCGCCGAGGTCTACGGCTGGCCGCACCGCGCCATCTGACGCGGTCGTCGCAGCGAGCCACGGCACCCCGCGTCGCCGCTCCGGCTACGCGCCGGCCAGCACCGCCCAGGAGTGCCCGGGCACGCGTCCGTCGCCGGAGACGTCGCCCGCCTCGCGTCCGTCGGGCGAGCCGGCGATCTCCATGGGCTCTTCCCCCAGGTTGAGCACGAGGCGCAGCGCGTCCGGGGATCCGGGTGCCACGCCTGCGGCCGCCCCCGTGCCCGACGGCCGCAGCGTGATGGTGAGCGCGGTGTTGGCGAGGCCGGACGTCTCCATCCGCGCGTCGACCAGCCAGGCGTGCCGGCGACGGAGGCCGATGAGCTCCTGGTGCAGGCTGCGGATCCGGGCTGCGTGCTCGTCATCGTGCAGCTCGTCGGGTGAGGCCGGGTACGCGGGGCGCACGGCATCGTCGCCGCCTGCGCGGTCCTCCTTCACGCCGGTGAGGCCCCGCTCGTCGCCCGCGTAGATCGAGGGGATGCCCGGGAGCAGCAGCAGGAGCGCGACCGCGTGGCCGAGGTGGCGGGGGGCCACCGCGGAGGCGATGCGGGTCACGTCGTGGTTGCCGATGAAGGTCTGCGGCGTGAAGGACGGCAGCAGCTCCGCGTGGCGCGTGAGGGTCCAGTCGAGCTCGAACAGGTTCCGCTCGGCGATGGAGTTGCGGATCGACTTCCACAGCTCGTAGGCGGTGATGGAGTCGATGGTCGACTCGGCCTGGTATCCGACGTAGTCGCCGTGGATCATCTCGCCGACGAACCACGCGTCCGGGTGCCGCTCGCGGACGCGCGGCAGCACGGCCGCCCAGAAGGAGGCGGGCACGGCGTAGGCGGCGTCGAGCCGCCAGCCGGAGATGCCGCGGTCGAGCCAGTGGATCATCACCTCGGCCACGTGCGCGCGCACGGCCTCGGAGTCGTGGTCGAGCGTGACGAGGGCGCCGTGGCCCTCGAAGCCCACGGGCTCGCCGGCCTCGTCCCAGCGGAACCAGGAGGCCGCCTCGGATCCGGGCCCGTCCGCGAGGGCCTGCACGAACCGCGGGTGGCTGCGGCCGACGTGGTTGAAGACGCCGTCGAGGAGCACGCGCACGCCGCGGGCGGAGGCGTCGGCGAGGAGGGCGTCGAGATCGGCGTCGTCGCCGAGCCGGGGGTCCACGACCAGGTGGTCGCGGGTGTCGTAGCCGTGGGTCTCCGAGTCGAAGACCGGGCCGAGCAGCAGGCCGTTGGCGCCGAGGTCGACGAGGTACGGGAGCCAGGCGCGGAGGCGGTCGAGGCGGTGGGCGGGGGCCGCGTCGGGGTGCGCGGGGGATCCGCCGCCGGGTCCGGCGAGGTCGTCGCGGGTCTGCGGCGCGCCCGTGAAGCCGAGGGGGTAGACGTGCCACCAGACGACGTGATCGGTCCAGGATGCCAAGGGTCGCTCCTCGCGGTTCGGGTCGATCCAGCCTAATGAGCGGGAGTCGGGGCGGCCGGAGGCCGGGCTCCGTCGGACAGCGGGAGGGGCGCGGCCGCTCGTCGGCGGCGCGGATTCGCGGGGCGGCCCCGCAGCATGTAGGCTGTCTCCCGGCCTGATCGCCGCTCGCGGAGATCATCGCCGCAGGACTGCGCCCGTAGCTCAACGGATAGAGCATCTGACTACGGATCAGAAGGTTGGGGGTTCGAATCCCTCCGGGCGCACAGCACCTCCGGGTGCATCTCTCTGGTTGAGACAGAATGCCGAACGGCCCGCCACTGGCGGGCCGTTCGCGTTTCCCCGGGTCGGTCATCCGAATCCCGTCGCTCAGCGCGTCGTCGCGAGCGGCTCCACCACGCCGTTCTCGTACGCCCAGATCGTCGCGTGCAGGCGGTCGCGCACGCCGAGCTTGTCGAGCGTGCGGCTCACGTGCGTCTTCACGGTCGTCGGCGCGAGGAACAGCCGGCCCGCGATCTCCGCGTTCGACAGCCCGCGGGCGACGAGCACGAGGATCTCCCGCTCGCGCGCGGTCAGCCGCGCGAGCCCCGTGCGGGTGCCGATCCCGCCGGACGGCTGCTCGTGGTCGAGGAGCGCGCTCACGGGGTGGGCTCCGGGGTGGGCGTGGGAGTTGCTGTCGGCGTTGCCGCAGGGGCGTCGCCGGTGGCGCCTCCGGGGCTCGGCGTCGGCGTCGGCGTCGAGCCGGGACCCGCGCGCAACGGGAGCGCCTTCGCGAACGGGGGCCGCACGGCGCCGGATCCCGTCGCCGTCGCCCCGTCGGAGGTGGCGAGGAGGTCCCTCTCGAGCGGGAAGACGTTCCACGCGCCGTCGGCGGGCTTCATGCGCTCTCCCGTCACGGGATCGGTGAGGCGGCCGTCATCCATGACGCTGCTGACGGTGGTCACGGGCTCGCCGTCCTGGTCGAAGAGCTGGACGCGGTCGAGGAGGTTCCCGTCGGCGTCGTAGGCGAAGAGGTTCGTGAGCGCCTTGCCGTCGAGGGACAGGCCCGGCTGCTGGTAGGAGGAAGGGTAGGCGGACTCAGCGTAGGAGCGAGGCGCCATCTCGTCGATGGAGACGGGGATCAGGACCACGAGCGATGCGGCCGTGATCACGCTGATGGTCGCCTTGAGCGTCCGCGCCGGAGCGGAGCGGACCCAGTTGCCGCGTCCCCACTGGACGCTGATGACGACGAGCGCGATGAGCAGGACCCATGCAGCGGGGTTCCGTGGGAGGACCGAGAAGCCGCCGAAGATCACCGTGACGAAGCACAGGTATCCCGCCCACGCTCGCAGCAGCCACCACACCGGGCGGAAGAGGATGAGCAGGTCGAGGATCGCCGAGAGCTCCCGGTTCGCGCGGATGCGGGCGTGGACGTCGCGGCCCCGGGCGCGCATGCTCTCCCGCATCTGCGCGATCGGAGACAGGGGCGCCGCCGCCACCGCCCGCTCCGGCAGCCCGGCCGAGCTGCGCAGCTCGTCGGCGTAGCGCACGGGATCGCCGAGCTCGAGGGCGCCGTCGTGATCCGCAGCCTCCTCCTGCAGGTCGGCCTCGAGGCCGCCCGTGAGGTCGTCGACGTCCTCGGCATCGAGGTCGGCGAGCCGGGCGCGCACGGCCGCGGCGAACGCCTGGATGCGGGTGTCGAGGGTGGGATCTGCGGTGTTCACGGCTTCTCTCCGATCGTGCGGACGTTCACGGATGCGGGCACGGGGCCCTCGCCGGCGCCGCCGGCCTTCCGGGTGCGGTGGGTCGGCGCGGGGGCCGGCTCGCCGAGGAGCCCGCTCATGGCCGTCGCGAACGCCGCCCACGTGGCCCGCTGGCCGGCGAGCAGCTCGCGGCCCTCGGGGTTGATCGCGTAGTACTTGCGGTGCGGTCCGCCCTCGGACGGGACGACGTAGCTCGACAGGGCGCCTGCCGCGTAGAGCCGGCGCAGCGTCCCGTAGACGGAGGCGTCGCCGACGTCGCCGAGGCCGGCGTCGCGCAGGCGCCGGACGATGTCATAGCCGTACCCGTCGTCGTGCTGCACGACGGCGAGCACCGCGGTGTCGAGCGCGCCCTTGAGGAGCTGCGTGGTGTCCATCAGTCGATCTCTCTCATGCGTCGCACAGTATCACGCAGTGCGCGGTACCTCGGAGTGCCGCGCAGGGCGGCGCGCCGAGGGGCGGCGTCCGCGGCCGGCGGCGCAGCTGGCGGTGGCGGGGACGGGCGGGCGCCCCGGCCCTCGTGCCCGCCCGCCCCTCGTGCTCGCGCCGGGCCCGGTGCTACCGTCGGGCATGCCCATCGTCCTGGAGGTCCTCGGCCGCGTGCTCGCCCTCGTGGGCGACGTCGTGCTGGGCGGCGCGGGCGTCACGCCAGCGATCCTCCTCGCAGCACTCCTCGGCGCCGCATCCGTGGCCGCCGCGGTCGCGCTGGTGCGCATCGCCGCGGCACGCGGGCTCCTCGGATCCGCCGCGCCGCCGCTGCGCCCGGACGAGGACGTCGACCTCCCGGTGCTCGTCTCCTCGAGCGACCCGGACGCGGACGGACACGAGCGCTCCCGGGCCCCGGGCCGGCGGATGCAGGTCGTCGTTCCTGCGCCGCTCCCGGCCGCCTGACCGCGGCCAGCAGGGGTCCGCCGCCACCGCGTGGCACGGATCCGGCGCGCGCCCGCATGCGACGACCAGACGGACCCCCTCCGCTCTCGTCGCAAGGAACCCCGTGGACCCCACATCGATCGCCCCCGTCCGAGCCGTGCTCGACGGCCTGTCCCAGCTCGTCGTCGGCCTCGCCGACCTGATCCACCCGCTCGCCGGCGCCTCCGCCACCGGCGTGGCCGTCATCCTCCTGACCCTCGTCGTGCGGGCCGTGCTCGTGCCGGTCGGCGTGGCGCAGGTGCGCGCCGAGATCCAGCGCCTCCGGATCGCCCCCGCGCTCGCCGAGCTCCGCCGCCGGCACGCGGGCAAGCCCGAGCAGATGTCGCGCGCGGTGCAGGAGCTCTACGCCCGGGAGGGCGCGTCGCCGCTCGCCGGCTGCCTGCCGACGCTCGCCCAGGCGCCCGTGCTCGCGGCCGTCTACACGCTGTTCGCGCACGCGCGGATCGGCGGCGAGGCGAACGCGCTGCTCGCCGCGCCCTTCGCCGGGCTCCCGCTGGGATCGAACGCGCTGGCCGCTGCCGGCATGGGCGTCGCGCCGCTCGTCGTCTCGCTTGTCGTGCTCGGGCTGCTCGCCGTGGTGATCGAGGTGCGGCGGCGCGCCGACCTGCGGTTCCAGGGGCCGCCGGCGGCCGCCGATCCGGCGCTCCCCGGCATGGCGGGGATGACCGCGATGACGCGCGTCCTGCCGTTCGTCACGGTCGTCTTCGCGGGCGTCGCCCCGCTCGCCGCCGCCCTGTACCTGCTGTCGAGCGCGGCTTGGACGCTCCTCGAGCGCGCGGCGCTGCGGCGCCTGCTCGGCCGGGCGCGCGCCACGGGGACCGCGCCCGCGTGACCCACCGGGCCGGCCCGCCGCACGCGGTCTGCGAGGATCGAGGCACACCGAGCCGGGAGCCGCCATGACCTCCACCCCCGCGGGCGCCGTCGCCCTGCCGCCCACGCGCGTGACCTACCCGGCGGGATCCGTCGCCTCCGCGGGCACGGTCCTCCGCGTCGACGACCTCGCCGACGGAACGCGCGCCGTCGTGCTCGACGAGACCGCCTGCCATCCCGTCGACGCGGCCTGGCCCGACCAGCCCGCCGACCGCGCGGTGCTGCGGGTGCGCGGCGCCGGGATCGAGGTGCTCGACTGCGTCGTCGGCGCGGCGTCGACGGATCCCGCGGGTGACGCCGCGCTCCACGTCGGCGCCGACGTCCCGGTGAAGAAGGGCGCCGACGGCTGGTCGTTCGTCGCCGTCCACGTCGTGCCGGGCGACGCCGACGTCCGCGCGGGCGACGCCGTCGAGGTCGCCGTGGATCCCGAGCACCGTCGCGCCCTGAGCGCCGGCCACACGGGCTGCCACCTCGCCTCGCTCGCCCTCGACCGCGCGCTCGAGGGCGCCTGGAACAAGGACGTGCCCCGCGACGCGCTCGGCGCGCCCGGCTTCGACGCGCTCGCCATCGGCACCTCGCGCATCGGCCCGTGGTCGTCCGTCGACACGTACCGTCTCGGCAAGTCGCTGCGGAAGAAGGGCTTCGTGCCCGCCGCGCTCCTCGACCAACTCGAGGAGGTGCGCGGCCGGGTCGACGCCACGCTCGCCGCATGGGTCGCCTCGGGCGCCGCCGCGCGGATCGAGCGCGAGGGCGACCTGCTCACCTCGCGCCGCTCCTGGGTGTGCGAACTGCCCGACGGCACCGCGCGGATCCCCTGCGGCGGCACGCACGTCTCCGGTCTCGACGAGCTCGCGTCCGTCACGGTGGATCTCGACGTCGAGGAGGCCGACGGGGCCGTCGTGGTGCGGATGCGCACCACCTGCGTCCCGGCCTGACACCCCTGGTCGGGGGACTCCGGTATCCCCGCACCTCCCGCGTCGGGTAGCGTGGACGAGCGCCGTCCGGCCGACCGGCACCCTCGGTCCGGCGACGGCGCGGCGATGGAAAGTGGTATCGAACGTGGCAGCAACCCCCGCGACGAAGTGCTCGGTCTGCGGCAAGGCGAACCCCGTCGGCATGGCCACGGGCAACATCCTCGACCACGGTCGCAACCACGAGCGCTGCCCGGGTTCCGGGAAGCCGCCCGCGGTGTCGACCAAGCCCGCCTCGGCGGCCGCGAAGTCGGGTACCGCCCCGTCGCGGAAGCCCGCGAGCGACGCGGCGAAGCGCGAGCCCAGCCGCAAGACCACCCCGGCCAAGGCCGCCGGCCCCACGCGCGGCGTCACCGTGCGCCGCGTCGAGGTCGACACCGAGCGCCTGCGCCTCCGCGAGGAGAAGCTCGAGCGGATCCGCGTGCAGCGCGAGGAGGCGGCCCGCCGTCGCCTCGGCGACTACATCGTGCCGCTCGACGCCGACGGCCAGGAGGCCCCCGAGGCCGACATCACGTTGGAGACCATGGACGACGAGGCCCTGGCCGCCGTCGAGCCGGGTGCATCCACCGAGTCCGACGTCGCGACCGCCGACGCCGCGGACGGCCGCCCCTCCGCCTAGATGTACTGGGTCATGACGTTGGTGACACTCGGGCCGCGGGCGTGAGCCCGTGGCTTGAGTGGATTCGTTCAGTGTTGTAGTGCTCGATGAAGGGGTCAAGCGCGTCGGCGC
>NZ_JAAVCB010000050.1:0-11566 GCF_014802555.1 Clavibacter sp.
CCGCGCCGCGACCTACCCTGCCTGGCTGCATCACTACAACCACCACCGCCCCCACACCGGCATCGGCGGACTCACGCCCGCCGAACGCGTTCACAACCTCACTGGGAACTACAACTAGGCCTCGGCGACGCTCCCGCGCAGCTTGTCGGTGAGTGCGCGCAGCGTGTTCAGCTCGTCCGGCGTGAGCGCCCCGCCCACGGTCGAGGCGATGGACTCCATGTGCACGCGCGCGACCGCGCGGAAGGCCGCGTCGCCGACGTCGGTGAGCCGCACGATGGTGGCCCGGCCGTCGCTCTCGTCGCCGCACTTGACGACGAGGCCCCGCGCCACGAGCCGGTCGATGAGCCGGCTCACGCTGGGCTGGGTCAGCAGCACATGCTGGTTGAGGTCGCGCAGGCGGAGGCGCCCCTCGGGCTGGCGCGAGATGTTGAACAGCACGTCGTACTCGTTGAACGAGAGCTCACGGCTGGGGAACTCGGCGGTGAGGCGTCGCATGACGCTGACCTGCGCGCGGAACAGGGACTCCCACGCCCGCACGGCGTCCGCTGTCTCGCCCACCAGGCCTCCTCGTCCGGTGCGCATCGCGATGTGGATCGGGCGCACGCATCCGACGGAAGTCTACTGAGCGGCGATCCCGGGAGTGCCCGGGGCGGATCCGCGCCGGACATGACTGAGGGCCGACCCCAGAGGCATGGGGCCGGCCCTCTCCCTTGCACCAGGAGTGTCCTGCAATCACATTCCGTCTCCACCGCCACAGCAAACGGTGGGACGACATGACTGTATAACGATCCCGTAACGCCCCGCTACCTCGAAGCGGCCCGATCTGCTGGGAGATCGCCGACAGCTCCGCAAGGGCAGGCTGAGCCCGAACGGCCGCCTCGGGGCGGCGCCTCAGAACAGGTCGGGCGACTGCGTGCTGGCGTGGTGGACGGCCACGTCCGCGTGCCGGTCGAAGCGGTAGCCGGCGCCCCGCACCGTGCGGACGATCTCCTCGTAGCGGCCGAGCTTGGAGCGCAGCCGGCGGACGTGCACGTCGATGGTGCGCTCGTTCGGCACGTCGTCCTCGTCCGCGGCGGACCACAGCGAGGAGATGAGCTCCGATCGCTCGATGGTGCGTCCCTCGCGGAGCACCAGGTACTGCAGGAGTTCGAACTCCTTGTAGGTGAGCGGGGCCGTCTCGCCGTCGAGCACGACGCGCTTGCGGGAGAGGTCGACCGTCACACCGCCGTCGACGCGGTCGTCGTCCTCGGGCTGCTCGCGGTGCTGGGCGACGGCCGCGGGATCCTGCAGCGCGAGCCGGACCACGTCGATGTCGCGGCCGCCGGCGCCCTCGGGGGCCAGGGCGACGGCGGCGTGCGTCTCGACGCCCGGGGCGAGCTCGGCGGCCAGGCGCTTGAGCGCGGCGACGACGGTACCGAGGTCGGTGCCGGCGGCGGACGCCTTCAGCTCGTCGAGGCCGACGTAGATGGCGAAGCCGCGAGCCTCGGTGCCCTCGGGCACGGCGCGCAGGCGGGCCGGACGAGCGGGCGCGGCGGACGTTGTGGTCGGTGCGGGGACGGCCTGCGGGCGGCGGAGCGGCGGGGCGAGCGGCGTCGCGGCGCGCAGCACGGGAGCGGCGGGAGCGGATCGGAGGGAGGTGCGGGCGGGGTCGATGGTCGCGAGCGACATGGCGGAGTCCTTGTGATGATGCGGGTGCGGCGCAGCTGGGTTGCGCGGGACCTCAGGGGAGTGCGAGACGCCTCAGGGGGCGGATGCGCCGAGGACGGCGAGGAGGGTCGGCGACGGACGCGTCGCGGGACCGCTCAGGCGAAGGTGGCGGCTCAGGCCGACATTCGACAGGACATCGCGACACGGCCGGGCATCATCATGCCGGCGACTCCCGAGGCCTCGGAGGAGGTCAGGACGTGCGCGTTCGGAGTCATGGGGAGAGCTTGCACGGATCCGTGCGCCCGTGTCAACAGCAGCGACCGGAATCGTGCGGGACGCGCAGGAATCGTGCGTGCACGGACAGCGGCGCCCATCTCCGCGGGGAGACGGACGCCGGATGGAGCGGGACGCGGGTCAGTGCGCGGCGGTGCCGTACAGGCGGTCGCCCGCGTCGCCGAGGCCCGGGATGATGTAGCCGACCTCGTCGAGCTTCTCGTCGAGCGCGCCCAGCACGATCGTGACCTCGCGGCCCGCGGTCGCCTCCTCGACGGCCTTCAGGCCCTCGGGCGCGGCGATGAGGCAGATGCAGGTGACGTCGACGGCGCCGCGGTCGAAGAGGTACTCGATGGCGGCGATGAGGGATCCGCCCGTGGCGAGCATGGGATCCACCACGAAGCACTGGCGGTTGGAGAGGTCGGTGGGGAGGCGCTCGGCGTAGATGTCCGGCTGCAGCGTCTCCTCGTTGCGCACCATGCCGAGGAAGCCGACCTCGGCGCTCGGCATGAGGCGCATCAGTCCGTCGAGCATGCCGAGCCCGGCGCGGAGGATGGGGACGACGAGCGGCTTCGGGTCGCTGAGGGTGAGGCCCTCCGCGGGGGCGACCGGCGTCTGCACCGTGATGGTCTCGACGCGGACGTCGCGGGTGGCCTCGTAGGCGAGGAGCGTGACGAGCTCGTCGGCCAGGCTGCGGAACACGGGGGAGGGGGTGGTGCGGTCCCGCAGCGCCGTCAGCTTGTGCGTGATGAGCGGGTGGTCGGCTACGTGGACTCGCATAGGCTCCATTCAACCAGCAAGGGGGATCGCGATTGGACCTGCCCGTCCCCGGCGACTACGAGCGCTGGATGGCCGTCGCGCTCGACGAGGCCCGGGCCTGCGCGGAGACCGGAGACGTGCCCGTGGGGGCGGTCGTGGTGGACGCGGCGGGGGTCGTCATCGGGCGCGGGCGCAACCTCCGCGAGGCCAGGCAGGATCCCACCGCGCACGCCGAGGTGGAGGCGCTGCGTGCTGCAGCCGAGGCGACCGGCGACCGGCACCTCGTGGGCGCGACGCTCGTGGTCACGCTCGAGCCGTGCGTGATGTGCGCGGGCGCGATACTCGCGGCCCGGGTGCCGCGCGTGGTGTTCGGCGCGTGGGACGAGAAGGCCGGCGCGGCCGGATCCCTGTACGACGTGCTGCGCGATCGCCGGCTGCCGCATCGCGCCGAGGTGTTCGCGGGTGTGCTCGCGGCCGAGTGCGCCGCTGTGCTCGACGACTTCTTCGCGGACCGTCGCGCCGACGCCTGATCCGGTGTCGGGATCGCCGCCCGCATGGAGGAGGCGAGTGCGGAGCCGGGCGCGGTGCCCGGATCAGCCTGCGCAGCCTACGCAGATGCGCCCCTGATGCGGCTGGTGCTGCTCGTGGTCCCGGCCCCCGTCGCGTCCGTCCCCCGCCCGAGCATGCCGGCGCTCCTGCGCCGTGAGGTCTCCGGCGGCGCGCTCCCCGGGCACGCGCGCGGGGGTGCCGGTCGGCGCGTGCCGGGTGTCCGCCTGGGCGGCGCCGGTCGCCGGGAGGAGCAGTCCCGGGGCGAGCGCCGTCGCCGCGGCCGCGGCCCTCATCGCACGCGTCAACTTCGGTCTCCTCTGTCGGCCGCGCCCCGAGCGGCGTGCTCGAGCGTCCGCGACGTGCGGGCCGCGTGACCCGTCCGGCCGTCATGGTCGCAGCGCGCACGCTGCGGCGGATCGGCCCCTGCACAGCGCGGGCGTCTCCACGGCGCCGCCGCGGGACGGGCGGATCAGCGCGTCGCGACCCGCACGTCGGGCTCGAGGTAGATGACGCGGGCGACCGGCACGGCCTCACGGACGCGGCGCTCGATCGCGTCGATCCCCGCGGCCAGGTCGCCGAGCGAGCTGGTGGCGGGCATCGCGATCTTGGCGGCGACGAGGAGCTCGTCTGGGCCGAGGTACAGCGTCTTCATGTGGATGATCGACTCGGCCTCGTGTCCGGAGGTGATGGCCGCGCGGATGGCAGCCAGGTCGGGCTTCGACGCGCCCTCGCCGACGAGGAGGCTGCTCATCTCGACCCCGAGGATCACCGCGACCGCCACCAGGAGCACGCCGATGAGGAGGGTGCCGATGCCGTCGTAGATCCCGTCGCCCGTGATGATCGAGGCCGTGACGCCGAGCAGCGCGAACACGAGGCCGGAGAGCGCGGCCGTGTCCTCGAGCAGCAGGACGGGGAGCTCCGGGCTCTTGGCGCGGCGCACGAACTGCACCCACGTCTGCGTGCCGCGCAGCGGGTTCGACTCCGTGATGGCCGTGCGCAGCGAGAACGACTCGAGGCCGATCGCGATGACGAGCACGACGATCGGCAGCCACGGCACGTCGAGCGGCTCCGGGTGCTCGATCTTGTGGATCCCCTCGTACAGCGAGTACACGCCGCCGACCGAGAACAGGATGATCGAGACGATGAACGCGTAGACGTAGCGGACCCGGCCGTAGCCGAAGGGGTGCTCCTCGTCCGCCATGCGCTTGGCGCGCTTGCCGCCGATGAGCAGAAGGATCTGGTTGCCGGAGTCGGCGAGCGAGTGGACGCCCTCGGCCAGCATCGAGGAGGAGCCCGAGAAGAACGCGGCGACGAACTTCGTGATCGCGATGCCGACGTTCGCGGCGAGGGCGGCGAAGATCGCCTTGCTGCCGTGGGATTCGCTCAAGGCCGGACCTCCTCGACCGGCGAGGCGGCTCGGGCCGCCCGGGCGCGCATGCCCCGGTCGCCTCAGCCTAGCCACGCGGCCGTCCCCGCCGACCGCCCGACCGCGCGGCACCTGATCCCTAGGATCGACGCATGCCCGACGCCTCCCACCCCGCCATGTCCGCTCCCGCCATGTCCGCTCCCGCCGAGGCCGTCCGCCTCCCGTCGCTCGCGATGCTCGGCACCGGATCCATGAACGGCGCCATCCTCGGCGGCCTGCTGCAGCCGGGCGTCGAGGTCGACGGCGACGTGCGCGTGACCACCCGCTCGGCGGCCAGCGCCGCGGCGCTCGGCGAGCGGGACGGCGTGGCGGCAGCGAGCGTCGAGGAGGACGCCGACGCGAACCGCCGCGCGGTCCGCGGCGCGCGCGTCGTCATCGTGGGCGTCAAGCCGCACATGGTGCCCGACCTGCTGCGCGAGATCGCGGACGACCTGGATGCCGGGGCGCTCGTGATCAGCGTGGCGGCCGGCGTCACGATCGCGACCTTCGAGTCGCTGCTGCCCGACCACGTGGCAGTGCTCCGCTCGATGCCGAACACGCCGTCGCTCGTCGGCCGCGGGGTCACCGGGCTCGCCGCGGGCACGCGCTCCACGCAGGAGGACCGCGCGCTCGCCCGGGCGGTGTTCGCGACCGTCGGCGACGTGGTCGAGGTGCCCGAGGAGCGCATCGACGCGCTCAGCACGATCTCCGGATCCGGCCCCGCCTACGTCTTCCTGCTCATCGAGGAGCTGACCCGCACCGCCGAGGCGAAGGGCTTCAGCCCCGACGAGGCGCGCGTGCTCGTGCAGGGCACGTTCCGCGGCGCGGTGGAGCTGCTCGCCGCGTCCGACGTGGATCCCGCCGAGCTCCGCCGCCGTGTCACGAGCCCCAAGGGCACGACCGAGCGGGCCGTCGAGGTGCTGCAGGCGGCTGGACTGTCCGGCCTCTTCGACCGCGCGACCGACGCCGCGCTCGCCCGGGCCCGCGAGCTCGCGGCCGGCTGATCCCGCGCCCGGCCAGGCCCGGCCCGACTTGCTCCGCCCGCCCGCGGGTCAGGACAGCGACGCGAACTTCTCGATGTCGGCCGACGTGCCCGACACGATGATGAGGTCGTGGTTCGAGACCAGCGTCTCCGAGGTGGCGTAGGTGAAGGGCTTGCCCGGCGTCTTCACGCCGACCACCGTGATCCGGTAGCGCCGCCGCACGGCCGACTCGAGCAGCGTCATCCCGCGGATGGGCTTCGGCGGGTACATCTTCGCGAGCACGAAGTCGTCGTCGAACTCGATGAAGTCGAGCATCCGCCCGGACACCAGGTGCGCCACGCGCTCGCCGGCCTCCGCCTCCGGGTAGATGACGTGGTTCGCGCCGATGCGCTCGAGGATCTTGCCGTGCGACTGGCTGATGGCCTTGGCCCAGATCTGCGGGATCTTCAGGTCCACCAGGTTCGCGGTGATGAGCACGCTCGCCTCGATGGACGACCCCACCGCGACGACCGCGATCGAGAAGTCCTTGGCGCCGAGCTGCTGCAGCGCCTCGATGTTGCGGGCGTCGGCCTGCACGGCGTGGGTGACCCGGTCGGACCACTTCTGCACGAGCCCCTCGCTCGCGTCGATCGCGAGCACCTCGCGGTCGAGCCGGGCGAGCTGGCCCGCGGTCGCGGCGCCGAAGCGGCCGAGCCCGATCACGAGCACGGGGGCGTTGTGGGGGATGCGTTCGCCCATGAGGGGCCTCTCTGATCGGGTCTCGCGGTGGTCGGATCGTGCCGGGTGCCGGCTCAGCCGACGATCGGCCGCTCCTCGGAGCGCTGGAAGAGCTGCCGGCGGGTGCTCGCGGCGAGGGCCGCCGCGAGCGTCACGGTGCCGACGCGCCCCAGGAACATGGTGGCCGCGAGCACGTACTTCGCGGGATCCGACGCCTCGGCCGTGAAGCCCGTGCTGAGCCCCGAGGTGGCGAACGCGCTGATGGCGTCGAAGAGCACGTAGTCGAGGCGCTCGCCGGAGATCTGCAGCAGCACGATGCTGCTGAGCGCCACAGTCGTCGCGCCCCAGAGCACGATGCTCACCGCGAGGCGGAGCACATCGCTCGGGATGCGGCGCTCGAACACCTCCATCGACTCGCTGCCGCGGGCCTCGGCGAAGGCCGCGAGGAACAGGATCGCCAGGGTCGTGACCTTGATGCCGCCTGCGGTCGACGCAGATCCGCCGCCGATGAACATGAGCATGTCCGTGACCAGCAGGCTCGCGTTGCCGAAGTCGGCCATGTCCAGCGTCGAGAAGCCGCCCGAGCGCGTCATCACGGAGAGGAACAGGGCCTGGAAGCCGTGCTGCACCGGGTCCATGAGCGCGAACGTCTTCGTGTTGTCCCACTCGAGCACGACGTAGGCGAGCGTGCCCAGCACGATGAGGATGAGCGACGTCCAGAGCGTGAGCTTCACGTGCACCGAGAAGCGCCGCGGCTTGCGCCAGCCGCGGTACACGGCGTAGATGACGGGGAAGCCGATGCTGCCGAGGAAGACGCCGATCATGAGCAGGCTGAGGAACCAGTAGTCCTGGTGGTAGAGCTCGAACCCGGCCTCGCTGAAGACGAAGCCCGTGTTCGTGAACGCCATGAGCGAGTAGTAGAAGGAGTCGAG
Source organism: Clavibacter sp. (assembly GCF_014802555.1). Taxonomy (NCBI): domain Bacteria; kingdom Bacillati; phylum Actinomycetota; class Actinomycetes; order Micrococcales; family Microbacteriaceae; genus Clavibacter; species Clavibacter sp. The sequence continues at coordinate 7,266 of NZ_JAAVCB010000050.1, forward strand.
CGCGGCCTGGCCGACGGGGATGCCCTCCAGCAGGATCCGCGGGAACAGCAGCGCCGCGATGGACAGCTCGATGACGAGGGCGCTGATCGCGACCGTGAGCAGCAGCGTGCCGATCTCGCCGAGCTTCACGGCCTGGCCCTCGGCGACGGGGCCGTGGTGGATCCGCAGCGGGTTGCTGTCGCTCGCCGCCATGAGCCGCGCCTTGAGCCCGAGGCGGCGCGACACGATGAGGCCCATGATCGACGCGAGGGTGAGCACGCCGATGCCGCCGATCTGCACGCCGAGCGCGATGAAGGCGTGGCCGAGCGGGGTCCAGTACGTGGCCATGTCGACCGTCGCGAGGCCCGTGACGCAGATGGCGGATACCGCCGTGAAGAGCGCGTCGGCGAAGGGCGCGGTGTCGCCGGTGGAGGTCATGCCGGGGAGCATGAGGATCGTCGTCAGCGTGAGGACGAGCGCGGCGAATATGAGGATCGCGAAGCGGGCCGGCGTGGAGTGCGCGAAGTAGTCGAGGAAGTCGCGGATGCGCCCGAGGAGGGGACGTCCGTGATCCGGCCTGACGCGCATGGTCCCCTGTCCGCTCCGAGAGGCGCAGTGGCCCGGATCGCCATGGTACTGCGAGCGCGGGACGGAATACCCTTCGGGCATGGCTGACATCTTCGACGTCGTGGCGGATCCCACGAGGCGCGACCTCCTCCGCGTGCTGCTCGACCGACGCGCGGTGCCCGAGGCGCCCACCGGGGAGATCAGCGTCTCGGAGCTCGTGCAGACGCTCGGGATCAGCCAGCCGACCGTGTCGAAGCACCTGCGCGTGCTGCGCGACAGCGACCTGGTCTCGGTTCGCGAGGAGGGGCAGCACCGCTACTACCGGCTGGAGTCCGCGCCGCTCGAGGCGCTGGACGCCTGGGTCGCGCCCTTCGTCGACGACGACCAGGACGAGGCCTCCGACGACGGGCACGCGGATCCCGACACGGGCCTGCTCGGCGGCGGCCTGTCCGCCGACCCCGACGGGGACGACGACGGCGATCCGGCCGGCTACCCGTTCGCCGCGTCCCTCGGCCGGATCTGGGCCGACACCCGCTACCAGGCGGCCGCCGCCGTGCACGACGCGACGCGCGTCGCGGGCAGCGCGGGCCAGGCGGGCCTCGGTCGGCTGCGCGGCAGGAAGCCGGGGAACTCGCGGGACGCGTGATGCAGGATGTGACACGATGGACACGCGTCCACCCGGACCCCTAGAATCGCGCACCAGCGCCCGCATCGCGGGGGCTACGAGGTCCGTGAGCCGGTCACGCAGAACGAGGAGTCGATCCGCCCATGTCGCGTGACCTGTCCGACGTCCGATTCCTCACGGTGGCCGAGGTGGCCGAGATGATGCGCGTCTCCAAGATGACCGTCTACCGCCTCGTGCACTCGGGCGACCTGCCCGCCATCCGCTTCGGCCGCTCGTTCCGCGTGCCCGAGTCCGCCGTGCTCGCCGCGATCGACCCGTCGAACGCGGTGCCCGGCCAGCCCGGGGAGGCCTCGCGTCACTCCGGCATGTCGGATGTCGGCTAGACTCCTCTGAGGCTATTTTCCGCGGGTCCTCCCAGTGCCCGCGTGTTCCGTCCGGCAACAGATGAGGTGCCCCTATGGGTTCAGTGATCAAGAAGCGTCGCAAGCGCATGGCGAAGAAGAAGCACCGCAAGCTGCTTCGCAAGACGCGCCACCAGCGCCGCAACAAGAAGTAGAGCGCACGCGTCCACGAGGGCGCCGCACGCGATCGAGAGGACGCCGGCCCGGTGACGGGGCGGCGTCCTCTTCGTGCGTCGAGGGTGCGGCGTTCGGGGTGCGGGGGCGTGCGGCCGATCAGTTCCGGGCGGGCCCGTCCGCCTGCGCGGCCTCGCGGCGCACGCGCCTGCGGGCGTCGCGGATGCTCTGGCGCCACAGCCGCATCGACGGCCAGCCGGATCCCCGCGCGTGGGCCGCGAGCGCCCGGTCCGGGTTCACCACGACCGGGCGCCCGACGAGCGAGAGCAGCGGGATGTCGTGGCGCGAGTCGGAGTACGCCCAGCACTCGGCGGCGTCCGCGCCTGTCCGCGCGAGGAGGCCCCGCGCGGCGGCGGCCTTGTGCGCGCCGTGCAGGAACTCGCCCTCGAGGCGGCCCGTGTACGCGCCGTCGCGCACCTGGAGCACGGTGCCGAGCGCTCCCGTGAGGCCGAGGCGCCGGGCGATGACGTCGGCCAGGAACGACGGCGACGCCGTGACCAGCCAGACCTGGTGGCCCTTCGCGAGGTGCTCCCGCGCCAGGCCGAGCGTCTCCGGCCAGACCATCGGCGCGGTGTGCTGCTCGTAGATGTCGTCCGCGAGCACCGCCATGTCGGCCACAGTGACGCCGGTCACGACCTCGAGGCCGCGGGCGCGCGCCGACGCGAGGTGCCGGTCGTTCTCGCCGCGCGCCTTGAAGCGCGCGTGCTTCCATCCGGACCCGACGATGTCGCGCACCGTGAGGAGGCCGGCCGAGCGGAGCCCGCGCACGAGATGGAACGCGCTCGCGCCGTGGATGAGGGTGTTGTCCACGTCGAAGAACGCGAGGATCGGGGTGCCCGCCTGCTCGACCATGATCGGGTCAGCGTAGGCGACGCTCCTGGGTCGGGTGGCGGGCAGGGCCGCGGGCGGGGCCATCCGCGGCCTCGCCTACGCTGGGCGGATGAGCGCAACGGTCCTCACCCTCGTCGGCAAGCCCGGCTGCCACCTCTGCGACGATGCGCGCGGGGTGGTGACGCAGGTGCTCGAGGGCCTCGACGCGACGCGCGCCGCCGAGGTGACGCTGGAGGAGCGCAGCATCCTCGACGACCCGGCGCTCGCGGACCGGTTCGCCGAGGAGATCCCCGTGCTGCTGATCGACGGTCGCGTGCACAACTACTGGCGCATCGACGCCGAACGGCTCCGGCAGGCGCTCGTCGAGCGCTGACCGTGGCCCGGTCGACTGCGGATAGGGTCGGTGCATGACCCTCCGCCACGTCGTCTCCTGGAAGCTCGCCGACCGTGATCCCGCCGCCATCGACCGCGACGCCGCGCGCATCGCGGAGGTGCTCGGGACGCTGCCCGGCCTCGTGCCCGGCATCCGCTCGTTCCAGGTGGGGCGCGACGTGGTCGGCTCCGCGCGCAGCCACGACGTGGTGCTGATCGCCGACTTCGACGACCGGGCCGCCCTCGACGCGTACGACGTGCACCCCGAGCACCAGCGCGTCGCCGCCGTCGTGCGCGGCCTCGTGGGCTCCGCGGCCTCGGTCGACTTCGAGGTGTGACTCCGGCCGCCGGCCCGCCCGCGACGTACGGGAGGATGGCCGGATGGGGGATGCCGTCGAGGTCGAGCGGGTGTCGGTGGTCGTCGACGGGATCCCGCTCCTGCATCCGACCGACCTGACGGCGGCGCCCGGCGAGGCCCTCGCGGTCACCGGGCCGAACGGCGCCGGGAAGACCACCCTGCTGCGGGTCGTCGCGGGGCTCACGCGGCCGAGCACGGGGACCGCGCGCGTGCAGGGCCGTCCGGTCGACGAACGCGACGCGGCCCTCCGGCGCGCGGTGTCGGGATCCATCGGGCACCCGCCCGTGGCGCGCGACCTGACGCTCGCCGAGCACCTCGCCGTCATCGCCGCGACGTGGGGGATGGACGCGTCGGCCGCCCGGGACCGCGCCGCGGTGCACCTCGAGCGGTGGCGGCTGGCGCCCCTCGCCCGCCGGTTCCCGCACGAGCTGTCGTCCGGGCAGTCGCAGCTCGCGGCGCTGGCGATGGCGACGGTGCGGCCCTACGACGTCCTGCTGCTCGACGAGCCGGAGCAGCGGCTCGATCCCGACCGGCTGCAGCTGGCGATCGGGATCCTCCGCGCCGAGCTCGAGGACGGCCGCGCGCTCGTGCTCGCCACCCACAGCCCGACGCTGCGCGAGGCGGTGGCGCACCGGTCGATCGCGCTCGTCGGCGACGCCGCGTGAGCACCCGGCGCGTCCTCCGCACGGTCCGGGCCCTGCGCCGCGAGCGTGGCGGCGCGACCCCGATGGACCTCGCCTACGTCCTGTACGCGGGGGCGCTCACGGTGCTCATCGTGGGGGTGCCGGTGCTGCGCGCCATCGTGCTGGAGCTCGCGGAGCCGGATGCGGCGGCCGCCCTCCGCGACCTCGGGCCGCAGGCTTCCGCCGCGGTCGTCGGCCTCGCGGCCACCACGCTCGTGATGGCCGGCGGCGCGCGGGGCCCGGCGCTGCTGTCCCCGTTCCTCACCGCGGCGCTCGCCGGCAGCGGGCTGGCGCGCCGGAGCGTGCTCGCG
>NZ_JAAVCB010000051.1:0-12221 GCF_014802555.1 Clavibacter sp.
CCCGCGCCGCGACCTACCCTGCCTGGCTGCATCACTACAACCACCACCGCCCCCACACCGGCATCGGCGGACTCACGCCCGCCGAACGCGTTCACAACCTCACTGGGAACTACAACTAGCCGACCGACGCGTCACCTAGCCTGCAGCGCCGCCTGGTACAGGTCGCGCTTGCCGAGGCCGGTCGCCTCGGCGATGGTGCCCGCAGCGTCCTTGAGGCGCGCGCCGTCGGCGACCAGCTCGAGCACCTGCGTCACGCCGGTCGCGAGGGCGACCTCGAGCGCAGCGGCGCCCTCCGCGACCACGACGATCTCGCCGCGCACGCCCTCGGCGGCCCAGGCGGCGAGCTCGGCGGCGGATCCGCGGCGCACCTCCTCGTACAGCTTCGTGAGCTCGCGGCACACGACGAGCCGGCGATCCGGGCCCCACTCGGCGACGACGTCCTCCAGCGACGCCTGCAGGCGGTTCGGCGACTCGAAGAAGACCATGGTGCGGCGCTCGCGCACGAGCTCGCGGAGCACGCGGCGCCGGTCGCCGCCCTTGCGCGGCAGGAAGCCCTCGAAGGTGAAGCGGTCGGTCGGCAGGCCCGAGACGGCGAGCGCGCTGAGCACGGCGCTCGGCCCGGGGATCACCGTGACGCGCACGCCCGCCGCGGCCGCCGCCTCCACGAGGTGGAAGCCGGGGTCGGAGATCGCGGGCATGCCGGCGTCGGAGAGCACGAGCACGTCGGTCTCGCGCGCCAGCTCGACGAGGTCGGCGGAGCGCTCCTGCTCGTTGTGGTCGTGCAGCGCGATGAGCCGCGGCCGGTTCTCGACGCCGAGCGCCGTCAGCAGGCGGATGGTCGTGCGGGTGTCCTCGGCGGCCACGACCGTGGCGGAGGACAGCGCCTCCACGAGCCGCCGCGACGCGTCGCCCAGGTTGCCGATGGGGGTCGCGCCGAGGATGATCACCGGTCGATCATCCCATCCGGCCGGGTGGGGTCCGGGCCGGCGGTGTCCGGGTCGGGCAGGCCGGATCAGTCCCCGACGTGGGGAGGATCGTCGACCTCGGCGTCGCCCGGGTCGCCCCAGCCGCGGATCCAGTTCACGATCCCCGCGCCGATCGAGACGAGCCCGACCGGCACGCCGAGCAGGACGATGGTGTCGAAGCGCCCGGCGTTGCTGATCTCCCCGAACGCGCCCGTGAGGCCGAGCACCGACACCACGCACAGGACGACGCCGAGGATCACCAGCCCGAGGGTCTCGCTCCCGCGCGACCTGCTCCGCAGGAACACGGTTCAGCGCCCCGCGGGCGCGTCGGCACCCGCGCCCACGTGAGCGGCCACGCCGTGATCCGCGCCGGCGGGTGCGAGGCCGGAGATGCGGCGGGGATCGACGAGGGGCACGGATCCATGCTGGCACGGCGGACGCGGGCGGCGAGGTCCCTGCCGCTGCAGGCCAGCCCGTCCCCGAGGGATCATCTGCTCCATCGCGGCGCGATTTGACTCCTCCACCCGCCGCCCCGTACGGTCGTTGAACGTTCAACGCAATAGTGCGGAGTGCCGAGGGCACGTCGGGGCCACCGATCGCACGGCGGTCCGGCCGGCTCATCAGCGGCATCCCGGCACGCTCTCGAGCAGCGCGGCCGTTCGTCCGGCATCCGATCGCGGATGAGCGGGAGGGCTCGCCGCCTCGCTCGCCGCCTCGCTCGCGGACGGCGCCCGTGGGCATGAGCCCCTCGAGATCGCGGAGCCCTCGCTCCGGCGAGATCGCCCGATCGCGCATCGCCCGGATCCCCGCGCCGATCACGCCGGCCGGCCACGCGCTCCGGCCCCTCGCGCCGCACGACACCGACTCCCGCTACATCCACCACCATCACCGAAAACGAGGAGAACCCCGCATGCGCACGCTGCTCCACCCCGCCCGCACGTCGCCCGCCCTCCAGGACGCCGCCCTGCTCATCGCCCGCGTCGCGATCGGCTTCATCCTCATGGCGCACGGCCTGCAGAAGTTCCTCGACTACACGCTCGACGGGACCGCCGCCACCTTCACGCAGATGGGCATCCCGGTCCCGGCCGCAGCGGCGGTCTTCGCCGCGACCGTCGAGACCGTCGGCGGAGCGGCGCTGATCATCGGCCTCCTCACGCCGGTGGTCGCTGCGCTCAACGTCCTCAACCTGCTCGGCGCCTTCGTCATCGTGCACGCCGACAAGGGCGTCTTCGTCGACGGCGGCGGCTACGAGCTGGTGCTCGCCCTGATCGCCGGCCTGGTCGTCGTCGGCCTTCTCGGAGCGGGCCGCTTCAGCGTCGACGGGCTCCTCAGCCGCCGCACTCGCACCGCCTGAGCGATCCTCCTCGACCGGAGCCCTCGGCGCCCCGCCCGCGGCGAGCCCGGCGAGCGTCGAGCCGGCCGGCGGACCACAGCGCCCCCGCATCCTGCGTACGCTCGTGACAGCGGCCCCGCGGGCCGACGCTGCCCGGATCGGGCACGACGCACCACCACCACACCCGAGGAGCACCAGCGGACGACGCCATCGAGACGAACGCGATCCCCGAGCCGGAGCCCACGGAGATCACGTACGACGAGGAGCGCTTCCCGGCCCGGCCCGCCCGCCTCCGTGCACGTCCGCAGCTGCGCGCCAGCGGGATCCGCCGCTCGTCGAACGACCCGCGCGCCGCCGACGCGTCGAACCCGTCCTACGTGGAGTGGCTCCGCCGCCAGTCGATGCTCGGCGACGCCGACGTGCTGAGCCGTGGCCTCTCCGGCTCGCCCAGCATGTGGTCGAACCCGTACGCCCGGCCCGATGCGCGCCGCGCCATCGACACCGCGTCCGTGCGGTTCACCGCCTACCCGATCTCGCTCATCACCAAGGAGGGCGAGTCGTACCTCGGCGCGCTCGGCGACCCGCAGCTGTGGGAGATCTTCCAGTCCGTCGGCATCGAGGCCGTGCACACCGGGCCCGTGAAGCTCGCCGGCGGCATCACCGAGTGGTCGCAGACCGCGAGCGTCGACGGCCACTTCGACCGCATCAGCACCCAGATCGACGCCGCGTTCGGCACGGAGGACGAGTTCCGCCGCCTCACCGAGGTCGCCGACCAGCACGGCGGCAGCGTCATCGACGACATCGTGCCCGGCCACACCGGCAAGGGCGCCGACTTCCGCCTCGCGGAGATGGGCTACAAGGACTTCCCCGGGATCTACCACATGGTCGAGATCCCCGAGGAGGACTGGGGCCTCCTGCCCGACGTGCTGCCGGGCCGCGACGCCGTGAACCTCGACGTGGCCGCCGAGCAGGCGCTCGCCGACCAGGGCTACATCATCGGCCGCCTGCAGCGCGTGATCTTCTACGCGCCGGGCGTCAAGGAGACCAACTGGAGCGCCACGGCGCCCGTGCTGGGCGTCGACGGCCGCACGCGCCGCTGGGTGTACCTGCACTACTTCAAGCAGGGCCAGCCCTCCATCAACTGGCTGGACCCCACCTTCGCGGGCATGCGCATGGTCATCGGCGACGCGCTGCACTCGCTCGGCGACCTCGGTGCCAGCGCGCTGCGCCTCGACGCGAACGGCTTCCTCGGCGTGGAGAAGAGCGTCGAGGGACCGGCGTGGTCCGAGGGCCACCCGCTCTCCGAGGCCGCGAACCACCTCATCGCGAGCATGGTGCGCAAGGTCGGCGGGTTCTCCTTCCAGGAGCTGAACCTGACGATGGAGGACATCCGCGACACCGGCCGCGTCGGCGCCGACCTCTCGTACGACTTCATCAACCGGCCCGCGTACCAGCACGCGCTCGCGACCGGCGACACCGAGTTCCTGCGCCTCACGCTCCGCACCTCGCTCGAGGTCGGCGTCGAGCCCGTCACCCTCGTGCACGCGCTCCAGAACCACGACGAGCTCACCTACGAGCTCGTGCACTGGGCGACCGAGCACTGCGCCGACGTGTTCCCGTTCCGCGGCGAGGAGGTGACCGGCGCGGACCTCGCCGTCGCGATCCGCGGCGACCTCCTCGAGGAGCTCACGGGCGAGAGCGCCGACTACAACCACGTGTTCACGACGAACGGCATCGCCTGCACCACGGCGTCCGTCATCGCGGCCGCGCAGGGCTTCACCACGCTCGACGCGATCGGGGAGGACGACGTCGCCGGGATCCGCGCCGCGCACCTCCTGCTCGCCAAGTTCAACGCGTGGCAGCCGGGCGTCTTCGCGCTCTCCGCGTGGGACCTGCTCGGCGTCCTGCCGCTGCAGGCGTCCCAGGTGGCCGACCTCATCGAGGGCGGCGACACCCGCTGGGTCCACCGCGGCGGGCACGACCTGCTCGACGCAGCGCCGGAGGCCACCGCATCCGGATCCGGCATGCCGCGCGGCCACTCGCTCTACGGATCGCTGCCCGCGCAGGTCGACGACCCGCAGTCGTTCGTCTCCGGCCTCCGCAGCGTCCTCGAGGTGCGCGAGCGCTTCGACGTGGCGCTCGGCACGCAGGTCGACGTCCCGGACGTCGGCCACCACGGCATGCTCGTGATGGTGCACCGGCTCGACAACGGCGACCCGGAGGCCGACGCGCGCCTGCAGCTGACGGTGCTCAACTTCACGGGCGAGGCGATCCTCGCGACCGTCCGCTCCGAGGAGCTCCCCGCCCGCCGCGTCGTCCGCGACGCCACCACGGGCGAGGAGGTCGGCACGGTCGACGACCTGTCCAGCTTCCCCGTGCAGCTCGAGCCCTACGCGGGCCTGTTCCTCATGCTCGACGAGGAGCAGGAGGCCGAGGAGGCGTAGTCCTCCCGGCCTCCGGGCCCCGGGTGCGCCGACCGGCGGATCAGCACCACGCCTCGAGGGCGACGTCGCGGATCCGCCGGTCGCGGATGTCCGCCCACTCCACGGCGATCCGCGGCGCGGCGATCGGATGCCGCACGAGGTCGGCGACGCGGTTCGTCAGGAGCCGGGGCGTCACGCAGCCGGACGCGAGGATCCCCGTCACGGCGACGTCGGCGCCCCGCGTGCGCTCGAGCCCCGCATGCGTGCGCACCACCCCGGCGTCGAGGGCGCGCAGGTCGTCGAGCGCCGGGATGGCGTCTCCCGCGAACGCGATGCGCGGCGTCCGCGGACGGCTGCCGCCGGTGGAGGGGTCGAGGAGCGGCGCGCGCATCAGGGCCTCCTCCGGCGACGCGGCGGGACGCGGCGATCCCCGGCGCCACCCCCGCCACGGAGGCGCCCGGTCCCGACCGGACGCCCGCCGAGCCGCACGTCGTGCAGGGCGGGCGATCCCCCGCACGGCACGACGACGAGGTCGCCGACCGCCAGGTCGTCGGGGAGCGCGACCGCGGCCGTCCCGGACGTCGGCGTCGCGGCCACGATCCGCACGACCGAGCGGCAGCCGGATCCCCGGCCGAGGACGCGCGCCTCCCCCCAGCGCGCGTCCACGCCGTCGAGGTGCCCGTCGACGCACACGACGCGCTCCCCGTCCGCTCCCGCGAGGACGGCGGTCACCGCCACGACGACGAGCGCGCCGCAGCCGTCCCCGTCGCCGCGGATCCCCATCGCCTCGCCCGAGTGGACGCAGGGGGTGCCGCACACCTCGACGAGCCGCCGCATCGAGACCCCGGCGACCACGCCGTCGTCGAGCGCAGCGGGGAGCGCGGAGGGGACCGCGGCGTCCTCGCCCGATGCCCGCGACGGCGCGACGGCCACGAGGACGCTCATCGCCGCGCCTCCGCCGGACGGGCGGGGACGGGGCGGACGGGGACAGCAGGCACACGGCACGGGAAGGGCGTGCGCCCAGTCCACCTCCGCGCGGATCCCGCCCGCCACCGCGCTCATGACACCCCTACGACGGCGGGCCGGAACCTCACGGCGTCCCGACGACCGGCACGGGCCGCGGAGCGTCCGCGACCTGCGGGGCCAGCGCACGTGCGTGCGATGATGAGCCGTGCCCGACTCGCCCCACCGCCCCACCGAGCACGGCGCTGACGGCACGGCGGCGGACATCGCGGCGGATCCCACGCCCGACCACTCCGACGCCCACGACGCGACCCCGACCCGCGTCGCCCGCCGCGCGGACGAGCGCGCGGTCACCGCCCGCGGATCCCGCCTCGACGACCTCTGGGCGCGCCTCGTCTCCACCCCCGCGCGCCGCCGCGCGTGGCACTGGGGCGGCCCGATCGCCATCACGCTGCTCGCCGCGGTCCTCCGCATCCAGAGCCTCGGCCCCCCCGCCACGCTCGTGTTCGACGAGACCTTCTACGTGAAGGACGCGTGGACCCTCCTCCACCTGGGCTACGAGGGGTCGTGGCCCACGGATCCGAACCCCGACTTCATCGCCGGCCAGACCGACGGCTACCTGCAGGCGCCCGCGTTCGTGGCGCACCCGCCGCTCGGCAAGTGGATCATCGCGCTCGGCCTCGCGGTCTTCGGCGCGGCGGATCCCGTGGGCTGGCGCATCGCGACGGCCGTCGTCGGCACGCTCGCGGTCGTCCTCCTCATGCTCATCGCCCGCCGCCTCACGGGTTCCGCGGTCGTCGCGACGATGGCCGGGTTCCTGTTCGCGATCGACGGCCACGCCATCGTGATGAGCCGCGTCGCGCTCCTCGACACGCACGTCATGTTCTTCGGCCTGCTCGGCTTCGGCGCGATCCTCCTCGACCGCACCTGGCACGAGCGCCGGTTCGAGCGCCTCCTCGCCCTGCGCCGCGACGCCCGGCCCGAGGGCGCGCCCCCGCTGGAGTTCGGCCCGATCGTGCTGTGGCGCCCGTGGCTCATCGCCGCCGGCCTCGCGTTCGGCGCGACCTCCTCCGTGAAGTGGTCCGGCATCTTCTTCCTCGCGGGCTTCGGCCTCTACGTGGTGCTCACCGACATGCTGCTGCGCCGCCGCCACGGGCTCGCCGCCTGGTTCACGGCGGGCGCGGCCGTGCAGGGTCCGGTCTCGTTCCTCCTCCTCGTGCCGGCCGCGATCGCCGCCTTCCTCGCCTCCTACGCGGGGTGGTTCGCCACCTCGAACGGCTACTTCCGCAACTGGGCGGCCGAGGGCGCGAACGCGTGGCAGGGCGGGCTCGCGTGGGTGCCCCTGTCGATCCAGAGCCTCTGGCACTACCTCGCGCAGCAGTACTCGTTCAACGTGGGGCTCGACGTCTCGCACCCGTACCGGGCGGATCCGCGCCTCTGGCTGCTGCTCTACCGGCCGACGCAGTTCTACTACGAGGGCTACGGCTACGGCGAGTCGGGCTGCACGATCGACGCGTGCTCGGCGTCCATCACGTCGATCGCGAACCCCATCATCTGGTGGCTCTCCGTCGCCGCGATGCTCTACCTCGTGTACCGGCTCGCCGCCCGCCGCGAGTGGCGCGTGGGGCTCGTGCTCATGGGCATGGTCGTCGGGTACCTGCCGTGGCTGCTCTACGTCAACCGCACGGTGTTCCAGTTCTACTCGATCGCCTTCGAGCCGTACCTCATCCTGTGCCTCGCGATGGTGCTCGGCATGATCCTGAGCGACCGCGGCGATGCCCGTCCGCGGCGCACGCGCGGCATCGTGATCGTGGCCGCGGTCCTCGTCGTGTGCGCGCTCGTCAGCGCGTTCTTCTACCCGCTCTGGACCGGGCAGCTCGTGCCCACCTGGTTCTGGCGGCTGCACGCGTGGATCCCCTCGGGCTGGATCTGATGCCCGCCACCGCCACCCGTCTGCACCCCGCGCTCCCCGGCCTCGGCGCCGCGGCGGCCGCGGCGCTCGTCGCGTGGGCCGTGCACGCGCTCGTCCCGGCGATCCCGCTGCTCACGATCGCGGTCGCGCTCGGCATCGTCGCGGCGCAGATCCCCGCCGCCCGACCCGCGCTCACCGGTGCGCTCAAGCCCGGCCTCACGCTCGCGTCGAAGCGGCTGATGCGGATCGGCGTGGTGCTCCTCGGCCTGCAGCTCGGCCTCTCCGACATCGTCGGGCTCGGCTGGCGGGCCGTGCTGCTCGTAGTTGCCGTCGTGGTCCTGTCGTTCGCGGGCACCTACGCGATCGCCCGCGCGCTCCGGATGCCCGGCCAGCAGCCGCTCCTCCTCGCCACCGGCTTCTCGATCTGCGGCGCGAGCGCCATCGGCGCCATGGCCGGCGTCACGCGCGCGAAGGCCGCGGACCAGGGCGCGCCCGTCGCGCTCGTCACCCTCTGCGGCACCCTCGCGATCGCCGTGCTGCCGCCGCTCGCCGGCCCGCTCGGCCTCGACGACGTCACCTTCGGGCACTGGGTCGGCGCGGGCGTGCACGACGTCGGGCAGGTCGTCGCGACCGCCCAGATCGCCGGATCCGCCGCCCTCACCATCGCGATCGCCGTGAAGCTCACGCGCGTGCTGCTGCTCGCGCCCGTGGTCGCCGTGGCGGGCGTCGTGATGCGCCGCCGGGACGGTCGGGTCGAGGGCGCCGCGCGTCCGCCGATCGTGCCGCTGTTCGTGCTCGGCTTCCTCGCCGCCGTGCTGGTGCGCACCTTCGTGCCGCTGCCTGTCGGCGTGCTCGACGCAGCCCAGGTCCTTCAGACGGCGCTCCTCGCGATCGCGCTCGTGGCGCTCGGATCCGCGGTGCGCCTCCGCGAGCTCGTGGGCCAGGGCGGATCCGCGCTCGCCGCAGGCCTCCTCTCCTGGGCGCTCATCGCGGGCCTCGCGCTCGCGGCCGTGCGCCTCAGCTGAGCCGCCCCGGCTCGCTGCTCACGCATCGCGGCGGTCCATCGAAGCGCGAGCGACGCGACGACGACGAGGACCACGGGAGCGGGGCCGACGAGGTCCGCTCGCCTTCCACCCGCACGCCGGCGCGAGGCTCAGTCCGGTCGCGTGAACAGGTTGACGAGGTTGCCGTCGGGATCGCGGAACAGCACCGACCGGTTGCCCCACGGCATCGTCGTCGGCTCCAGCACGACGTCCTCCAGCGAGCCGCGGAGCCTGGCGAACTCCTCATCCACGTCGTCGACGAGGAACTCGAGGATGACCGAGCGGTTGCTGGCCGGCTGCGTCGTGGCCTCCCCGAGCGTGGCGACGGTGGCTCGGCTGCCGATCGCGACGGCACCGCCTCCGGTCCTCAGCTCCGCGAACACGGGCGCCGGTCGCACGGCTGCGACACCCAGCACCGCCTCGTAGAAGCACGCGAGCCGGTCGACGTCGTCCGTGATGATCCTGATCGATGTGAAGTCCATGCTGATCCTCTCCGCCGGATCGCGTGACCCGGCGAGACCATGCTCACGGAGCTCGACGACACCGTCGTGTCGGTGTTTACGAGGATCCCTCGCTCGCGTAGACGGGGCGAAGGTCCCCGTGCGGGATCTCGAGGTCCTCCGCGCGGAGCTCGCGTCGTGGCGGACGCTCCCCCGTCGGGTCCGCCGTCACGATGCGGTCCGCGCGGAACGCCCGTACCCCGTCCCGCGTCCGGCACCAGCCGATGAGGTACCAGCTCCGGTCGCGGTGCACGTACCCGAGCGGCTCGACATCCCGCGTCGTCTCGACGTCACGCCGGTCGCGATAGCGGATCCGCAGCACCTCGCGCCTCCGGAGCGCATCCGCGAAGCCGGTCGGGAACGTGTCGGTGCGCCCGTCGTCCAGCAGGTGGATCCGCGTCGCGAGGCCGGTCGTCTCCTCCGCCCTGCGCCCCTCGGTGACGGCGAGGACCTTCTGCAGGGCCGTGGCCGCGGCCGGTGCGAACGGACCCTCACGCAGCATCGCGAGCCCGATCGTCACCGCGAGCCCCTCCTCCACCGTGAACCCCAGGGGAGCCAGTGTGTGCGCCGCATCGATGCAGTACCCGCCCGTCCGTCCGGGCTCCGCCCAGATCGGGACACCTGCCTGCTGCAGCGCCGACAGATCCCGCTCGATCGTCCGCGAGCTCACCTCGAACCGCTCCGCGAGCTGACGCGCGCTCCGAGGACGCGGCGCCACACGACGCAGCTCCTCCACGAGGGCGTACAGGCGATCGGTGCGGGTCACCGCCCCAGCGTAGGCATCGCGTGCGGTGCTGCACGCGGACGCGGACAGGTCCTCCCCCGCCACCCGTCGACCGACCGCGTCATCCCCGCCTCCCCGCATGTCGCCGCATTACGGCCCGGCCGGGGAACCGTCGGGAGCGCGGGCTAGCGTCGGGTCATGGTCGATCGCGAGTACGGGTTCAAGACGAGGGCGATCCACGCGGGCAACATCCCCGACGGCACCACGGGTGCGCGCGCCCTCCCCATCTACCAGTCGAGCGCGTTCGTCTTCGACGACACCTCCGACGCCGCCGCGCGCTTCGCGCTGCAGAAGTACGGCAACGTCTACTCGCGCCTGTCGAACCCGACGGTCGCGTCGTTCGAGGAGCGCGTCGCGAGCCTCGAGGGCGGCCTCGGCGCGGTCGCGACGGCGAGCGGGCTGAGCGCGCAGTACATCACCTTCGCCTCGCTCGCGGGCGCCGGCGACCACATCGTCGCCTCCGCGAACCTCTACGGCGGATCCATCACCCAGCTCGACGTGACCCTCCGCCGCTTCGGCGTGGAGACCACGTTCGTGCAGTCGAGCGACCCGGCCGACTACGCCGCCGCGATCACCGACCGCACCAAGCTCGTCTTCGCCGAGACCGTCGCGAACCCGTCGGGCGAGATCGCCGACATCGAGGGCCTCGCCGCCGTCGCCCACGCGGCCGGCGTGCCGCTCGTCATCGACTCCACCATCGCGACCCCCTACCTCAACCGGCCCATCGAGTGGGGCGCCGACATCGTCATCCACTCGGCCACCAAGTTCCTCGGCGGGCACGGCACGACGCTCGGCGGCGTGGTCGTCGAGTCCGGCCTCTTCGACTGGGAGAGCGCGCGCTTCCCGCTCCTCGACCAGCCCGTCCCGAGCTACGGCGGCCTCAACTGGACCGGCAACTTCGGCGAGTACGCGTTCCTCACCCGCCTCCGCGCCGAGCAGCTCCGCGACATCGGGCCCGCGCTCGCGCCGCACTCCGCGTTCCTGCTCGCGCAGGGCGTCGAGACGCTGCCGTACCGGATGCAGGCGCACATCGACAACGCGCGGGCCGTGGCCGAGTGGCTCGATGCGGATCCGCACATCACGGCCGTCAACTGGGCGGGGCTGCCCGCCCACCCGCACCACGAGCGGGCGCGCAAGTACCTGCCGACGGGCCCCGGATCCGTGTTCACGTTCGAGGTCGCGGGCGGCCGCGCGGTCGGCCAGCGCTTCATCGAGTCCGTCGAGCTCGCGAGCCACCTCGCCAACATCGGCGACGCCAAGACCCTCGTCATCCACCCCGCGTCCACGACGCACGCGCAGCTGAGCGAGGCGCAGCTGGTGGACGCGGGCGTGCTGCCCGGCATCGTCCGCTATCAGCGTCGGCATCGAGGACGTCGCCGACATCATCCACGACCTGGACCAGGCGCTGACCGCCGCCACGGAAGGAGCGAAGTGAGCTTCGACACCGGCGGCGTGCCGCCCGAGAAGACCGGATCCGCTCCCCACCCGGCCGCGGACGCCGCCGACCTCGCACCGCTCGACCCCGCCGAGGAGGCCGCGGACCGCGCGGCCGGCGACGCGGCCGAGGCGCAGGCAGCCGACGCCGACGCATCCGTTCCCGCCGAGCCGGTCGCCGACCCCGACGCCGACGGCACCCAGACCACCCAGCTCCAGAACGGCCTCACCTGCGCGATCCCCCGTTCGAGCCCGCTCGCCGCGCTCCTCCGCTCCGAGCGCACGTGGACGGGCCCGAGCGCGAAGGAGCGCCAGGCGATCCTCCGCCGCGCGAAGAGCGTCGCCATCGTCGGCGCCTCGCCGAACCCGGCCCGCTCCAGCTACTTCGTCGGCACCTACCTCCAGCAGTCGAGCGACTACCGCGTGTACTTCGTGAACCCGAACGCCACCGAGATCCTCGGGCACACGGCGTACCCCGACCTCACGTCGCTGCCCGAGGTGCCCGACATCGTCGACGTGTTCCGGAAGGCCAGCGACATCCCGTCCGTCGTGGACGACGTGGTCGCGATCGGCGCGCCCGTCATCTGGGTGCAGCTCGGCATCTGGAACCAGGAGGCGGCGGTGGACGCCGAGGCCCGCGGCCTCACGGTCGTCATGGACCGCTGCATCAAGGTCGAGCACGCCCGCTTCCACGGCGGCCTGCACCTGCTCGGCTTCGACACGGGCGTCATCAGCTCGCGCAAGGCCGCGGTCTAGCTGTACTGGGTCATGACGTTGGTGACACTCGGGCCGCGGGCGTGAGCCCGTGGCTTGAGTGGATTCGTTCAGTGTTGTAGTGCTCGATGAAGGGGTCAAGCGCGTCGG
>NZ_JAAVCB010000052.1:0-12812 GCF_014802555.1 Clavibacter sp.
CCGGGCCGACGCGCTTGACCCCTTCATCGAGCACTACAACACTGAACGAATCCACTCAAGCCACGGGCTCACGCCCGCGGCCCGAGTGTCACCAACGTCATGACCCAGTACAGCTAGGGGCGCGGCGGAGTCCACCGGACGCGGCTCATCCGGTGGCGACGCCGTCCGGAGGGCTGTCCTGCTCGGCATCGCGGCGTGCTGTCTTGCGCTCCATGCCCTTGACGAAGGGCCAGTAGACGAGCATCGCGATACCGGCGGCGAGGACCGCGCCTTCCGCGCGAGCGAAGTAGACGCCGAGCATGAGGCTGAGGATCGCCCAGAGCACCACCAGCTCGACTCCGCTGCCGATGACGCCCGCCGGCCGTGAGCCGCGCACGTGCTTCCCGACCGCGTCGACGACGGTGCCGGCGAGGAACAGCAGCGGGTAGATCCACAGCAGATGGAGGAGGTGGGCGGTGCCGACCTCGTCTCGGAGCCCGCCGGCTTGCGGCAGCAGCGCCCCGGCGAAGAGGCCGGCGACCATCGGCAGGGACGCGACGACGACGGCGCCGAGGAGGAGCAGGAGCATGATCGCCCCTCCGGTGATGCCGGGCCTGGGTGCGGTGCTCATGTGTCCTCCTCGGTTCCGTCCGTCGTCGTGCGCCCTGCCGTCAGCCCATCAGAGGAACGTGACGATCCACTGGGCGGCGTAGCGCGCCACGTCCGGCGGCAGCCCCGCGCTGGTGAGGGCCGTGAAGATGCCGACCTCGGCCATGCCCTCGACCTCGTCGATGAGGTCGTAGAGCTTGTCGGCGTACGGCCGGATCTTGGCGGGCAGGTACGGCTTCCCGTACCGCAGGGCGGCCTTGATGGCATTCTTGGCGATCATGCCCCACGCCTGCGTGGAGACCTGGCCCTTGTCGGGGACGGCCATGCGCTGCGCTGCCGCGGCGGCCGCGGTGTCGCCCTGGGCGCTGGCCCGCGCAGCCACGTCCGCCCACTGCGCCTGCGTGAGGAGCACGGGTGTGCCGGGCGTGACGGTCGATCCGGTGGAGGTCCCCGACGTGGGGGCCGCGGTCGCGGCACTGGCTCCGAGGCCGGTGAAGACCAGGGCGCCAGCGACTGCTGCGGCGGTCAGGCGGGTGGTGCGGGTCCTGCGATTCGTGTTCATGTCATCCGCTTCCATGTGTCGGTGACCAGCTCCGGAACCGGTCGGGGTTCGACGTCATGGACGAATCTAGGGACGCGGCTCGGCGGAGGGATCCCCCAGGCGGGGGAATACTCGGACCGTTCGGGGGGTCACGGCCTCGCGCCCATCTGGTACGCCCTCACGGCCAGCGCCACGCGATTGCGACACGCCAGCTTGCGCATCAGTGAGGCGACGTGGGACTTGACGGTCTCCGAGCTGAGCGCGATCTCTTCGGCGATCTCGGCGTTCGACCAACCCAGCAAGACTCCCTGGAGCACATCACCCTCGCGTGGGGTGATGCCGATGGTCTCGCAGGCGACGGTGGAGATCCCGCTCGTGGCGACGGCGGATCCGCCTGCAGCGGCGACATGGACGGCCCCGGCCAGGGCTGCGACGGGGGCCCGCGCATCGAGGGCCCCGTGCGCGCCGTCGCGCACGAGGTCGATGCCGTCCTCGCGCGTGAAGGAGTCGCACACCACCACGCAGGCGGGGCGGGGCGAGGGATCCGACGGGGCGACTCCGTCGACGCCCGACGCCCGAAGTGCCGAGAAGAGCGCACGGTCCATGAGCACGACCTCGGGCGCGGCCAGTCGGAGCAGGTCGTCCAACCCGTCGGGACCGAGCGCGTAGCCCACGACGGCGATGTCGTCCGCGAGCGCCAGCGCGTCCCGCAAGAGGCGAGCCCGGGCCGGATCGTCCGCCGCGACGACGACCGTGACCGCGTCTGACCGCTCCATCGAGGCACCCCCATGCCGCCCCGCCCAGCGCGGGGTGCTCACGACGCTACGGAGGGCGAGGGCCCTCGCGCGTCCGCTGGAGGGGGGACCTCGTCCAGACGCGCGGGCTCCCGTCCGCCCGCCTCACGGCGGACTGCTTGACCGCGGCGGCCTTCGACGGCGGGATCCTGCGCGCGATGGGCAGGAGCTCGATCGTCACCGGCGCGGCCACCGCTGACACGTGCGTGCTCGGGGCGCTTGCGGCCTACCCGCTCGCCCGGCGGGCGACGCGGCTCGACGAGCTGGTGTTCGCACGCACCGTGGCGCTGATCATGGTGCCGCTGCCCTCCTCGTCGGGCCTGCCCCACGCCAAAATGGGAGGACGGCCGCGCCGCGCGGCGCTTCGACGACGAGGGGATCCGCATGGGCACGATCACGATCACGGGAGGATCCGGCCGGATCGCCACGAGCATCCGCCACCTCCTGCTCGCCGCCGGGCACGAGCTGCGGCTGCTCGACGTGGTCGCGCCGCCGACGCCGCTCGCGCCGGGGGAGACCTCGGCCATCGTCGACACCACCGACGTGGACGCGTGCACCGAGGCGTTCCGCGGATCCGACCTCGTGGTGCACCTCGCGGCGCACGCGGCCGAGCGGCCGTGGGAGGCGATCCAGCGGGTGAACAACGACGGCGCGCACGCCGTGCACGAGGCGGTCGTGCGGGCGGGGGTGCCGCGGATCCTCGCGGCCAGCTCCATCCACGCCGTCGGCTTCCTGCCCGCCACCGAGGCCGCGCGCGACGACGTGCCCGCACCCCGGCCCGACACGTTCTACGGCCTGAGCAAGGTGCTGCTCGAGGGTCTCGGCAGCATGTACGCCGACCGGCACGGGCACGTCGTGGTGAGTGTGCGGATCATGACGGCCGAGCCCGAGCCGTCGCAGGCCCGCAGCGTCTCGACCTGGCTGTCGCCAGGCGATGCGGCACGTCTCGTCGAGGCCGTGCTGCGGTGGGACGAGCCCGGCCACCGCATCGTCTGGGGCGTCTCGCGGAACACGCGCCGCTGGGTGTCGCTCGCGGCGGGCGAGGCGATCGGCTACCTCCCCGAGGACGACGCCGAGGTCTTCGCCCACCGCTTCCCGGAGCTCGGGGAGGACACGTCGCCGCCCGCGGGCGTGCTGCTGGGGTCGATCTTCACGGAGGTCGAGCTGGGGTCCGACATGGGGCGAGGCCGCTAAGGAGCTGGTATCCAGCGGTGCGAAGCGCGTAATAGTCGTCTTGAAGAAGATCACGCGTCCCCTCTTGTGGGGGCAGGGGTCAGGGTGCTACTGCGGCGAGGCTTTGTAGCCTTCGCCTACGGGGTACTCGCTCACCCCAATATTTTTGCGAATTAGCCATGCCACGAAGGCCATAAACGAGTTTCGGAGACAAGAAGTTGCTTTTCGCAAAGAGGCAACCCTCGAAATGCTCGATGTCTACGATCCCGAAACCAAGATACTTGGCGCCGCTATTGGTGGCGATGTTCCTCCCCGGGAGATGGGCCTTGTGCTCGGTGACGCGTTGCGCAATATTAGGGCGGCCCTCGATAATCTGCTTGTAGTGATGTTGGAACGCGAAGGCAAAGTCGTCACACGTAGTCATCAATTCCCACTGCAAAGCAAAAACAATTCGGTGGCACGCAAGACTTTTGGTACCAACGTGGCGGGCGTGTCCGCGGGAGATCGCGCGATCATCACAAAGTACCAGCCGTTCGCATGGGAGGGCAGGCGGATCAGCACCCGTTCAACAAGTTGTCTGTATTCTCTAACGCCGATAAGCATGAGATGCTCTTGCCGAGCGCAATGGCCTACGAGTGGTACCTCGAGGACGAGGGCGGGGAAATCGAGTACCTCACTCCTGTTCTTCAGACGACTCTCGAAAGAGCCGGCCAATTGCGTGTAACGGCGACAGTCAGCGGAGTGCAAAACGCGGAGATAGATGGAGCGCTTCGCTTTTATGTAGACGATCCGAACAGGTTTTGGGAGGCTACGCTAAAGAATGTTACGGGGGATCCGCGTTTCACATATTCAAAGGCACCTCAAGTCTCAGTGGGTTTTAAGCATGCAGGCTTGCAGATAACCCATCCTGTGCTGCTCAGCATCCACAAGATGGCAAGGGAGCTCGCTACCGAAGTGGGTGAAAGCTGGGGCTATGTTATAACTCACGCGGAGAGTGAAGAATAGGCAAGCAGGCTGTCGGGTTATAGAGCCCATTCGGGGTGGTCTGGGAAGATCTCTCCAAAGGATACGTGAAGTTAAATTGCGCGTGTGGGCTTGGATGGGGCGCTTGAGGTCGTTTGGGAGGGTGACGGGGCGGACGTACGCTTTCCCCATGCGGTCCTTCCGACGTGCGGGATCCGCACTCACCCCCGAGCCCGGCGACGGCGCCATGCCCGACGCCCGCGGCCCCGTGCGCGCACCCCGCGCCCCGCGCGCGAAGCTCCCGCGCGACGTGCTCGTCCTCGGCATCATCGCGTTCTTCGTGATGGTCGGCTTCGGCGTGGTCGTGCCCGTGCTGCCCGTCTACGCCGAGAGCTTCGGGGTCGGCAGCTTCGAGGTCGGCGCGGTCATCTCCGCGTTCGCGCTGATGCGCTTCGTGATGAGCCCGTTCGTCGCCCGCCTCATCGACTGGAGCGGGGAGCGCACGGTGCTCGCGGTGGGCATCGGGATCGTCGCCGTCTCCTCGGGCCTCGCGGGCCTCGCGCAGGACTACGTGCAGCTCCTCCTCCTCCGCGGCGCCGGCGGCATCGGGTCGGCGATGTTCTCGGTGGCGGCGATGACGCTGCTGCTCGGCTCCACGGAGCCCACGCGACGCGCCCGCGCGATCGGCTTCTACCAGGGCGGCTTCCTCATCGGCGGTATGGCCGGCCCCGCGCTCGGCGCCGTGCTCGCGCAGATCTCGCTCACCGCTCCCTTCTTCTTCTACGCGGCCACGCTCGCGGTGGCCAGCGTCATCGGCCTGCTGCTCCTCCGGCCGCGCACGCGCGAGGTGCAGGCCACCGGCGCCGACGAGGTCGTGATCCCGTTCGGCCGCGTGCTGCGCGACCCGCGCTACCGCGCGGCGCTGCTCGCGAACCTCGGCAACGGGTGGGCGTCGATGGGCGTCCGCAGCGCGCTGATCCCGCTGCTCGTCGTCGCCGTGATCGGCGCGGATCCGTCGGCCACCGGCATCGCGTTCGCGTGCGCCGCCGTGGTGCAGGCGCTCGCGCTCGCGCCCGCCGCGCGCTTCGTGGACACGCGCGGTCGCCGGCCCGCGATCGTCGGCGCGTACGGGGTCGCCGGGCTGCTGATGATCGCGATCCCGTTCGCGCCCGACATGGTCGTGCTCACCGTGCTGCTCTGCGTCTACGGCGCGGCCGCGTCGTTCATGGGCACGGCCCCGGCCGCTGCGGTCGGCGACGCGGCGGGAGCCCGCAGCGGACGACCCGTCGCGGTGTTCTCGATGGTGTCGGACCTCGGCGCCATCGTCGGCCCGCTGGTCGCGGGCTTCCTCGCGGACGCGTTCTCGTACCCGGTCGCCTTCGCCACGGGCGCCGTGCTCCTGCTCGCCGCCTCCGCCTACGCGCTGCTGCGGATGCCGCGGGACGAGCGCGTGGCGGCCCCCGCCGCGAGCTGATCCGGTCGCCTCGCGCGCCCTCCACAGCCGGATCCGCGGCCGGAGCGCGCGTCCTCGGACGTCATGCGCAGGATCGGCCGCGCGCTGTCCGTATCCTCGACTCCGTGACGACTCCCCCGAAGAAGCCGCTTCCCCTCGAGCACGACTCCACCCGCGACGGCACGCGCGACGCCGTCGAGCCGGCGCTCCGCTCCGACGTCAGCCACCTCGGCGGCCTCCTCGGCCAGGTGCTCCGCGAGTCCGGCGGCGAGGATCTGCTGCGCGACGTCGAGCGCCTGCGCGAGCTGGTCATCGACGCGTACGAGAGCGCGCGCGACGCCTCCATCGACGACGCCGAGCGCCTCGTTGCCACGTTCACGCCCGAGCGCGCCGAGCAGGTCGCCCGGGCGTTCACCTGCTACTTCCACCTCGCGAACCTGGCCGAGGAGCACCACCGCGTCCGTGTCCTCCGCGAGCGCGAGGCGGCGGCGGGCTTCGTGCCCGACTCCATCCCGGACGCGGTCGGCACGCTCACCGAGGAGCTCGGCCGCGAGGAGGCCATGCGCCGCCTCGGCGAGATGCGGTTCCACCCGGTGCTCACGGCGCACCCCACCGAGGCGCGTCGGCGGGCGGTGGCCACGGGGATCCGCCGCATCGGCGACCTGCTCACGGAGCGCGACGGGGCCATGGCCGGCACGCTCACCGGTGCGGACATCGACCGCCGGCTGCTCGAGGAGATCGACGGCCTGTGGCGCACCTCGCCGCTGCGCACCACGCGGCCCACGCCGCTCGACGAGGTCCGCACCGCGATGGGCGTCTTCGACCAGACGCTGTTCGAGGTCGTGCCGCGCGTCTACCGCCTGCTCGACGACTGGCTCCTCGGCGAGGAGGCCGGCGTCCGCGACGCGGTCGCGCCCGCGTTCTTCCGGCTCGGCAACTGGATCGCGGCGGATCGCGACGGCAACCCGTACGTCACCGCCGCGGTCACCGAGGAGGCCGCGGGCATCGCCAGCGAGCACATCCTGCTCGGCCTCGAGCGCGTCGCCCTCCGCGTCGGACGATCCCTCACGCTCGGCGACGCCGACACCCCGCCGAGCCCGGAGCTCCGCGAGCTGGCCGCCGCGCAGGACGCGCTCGCGCCGCACCTCACCGCCCGCATCGGCACCCGCGCGCCCGCCGAGCTGCACCGCCGCGTGCTGCTCGTGATCGCCGGCCGCCTCGCCGCCACGCGCGAGCGCCACGACGACCCCATCGCCTACCCGTCGGCCGCCGAGCTGCTCGCCGACCTCCGCGTGCTGCAGGGATCGCTCCGGAGCGCGGGCGCGCACCGCATCGCGGGCGGCGAGCTGCAGGGCCTCATCTGGCAGGCCGAGACCTTCGGCTTCCACCTCGCCGAGATGGAGGTGCGCCAGCACTCGCAGGTGCACCGCGAGGCGCTCCGCGAGGTGCTCGCCGTGGCCGCGGCGGATGCGTCGGGCGACGCCGTCCCCGAGCTCGCGCCCATGACGGTCGAGGTGCTCTACGTGTTCCGCGCCCTCGCCCGCCTGCAGGAGCGGCACGGCGTCGCGCCCTTCTGCCGCTTCATCGTGTCGTTCACGCAGTCGGCCGACGACATCCGCACGGTGCACGAGCTGGCCGCGCTCGCGCTCGGCTCCGCGGAGGACGCGCCCGTGCTCGACGTCATCCCGCTGTTCGAGACGTTCGCCGATCTCAACGCGAGCACCGAGATCCTCGACGGCATGATCCGGCTGCCCCAGGTCGCGGCCCGCCTCGAGCAGACGGGGCGGAAGCTCGAGGTCATGCTCGGCTACTCCGACTCGTCGAAGGACGTCGGGCCCGTGTCCGCGACCTTCGCGCTGTTCGACGCGCAGGCCCGCATCGCCGCGTGGGCGCGCGAGAACGACATCGAGCTCACGCTCTTCCACGGCCGCGGCGGCGCCCTCGGGCGTGGTGGCGGCCCGGCCGACCGCGCCGTCCGGGCCCAGCCGCCGGGATCCGTCGACGGCCGCTTCAAGCTCACCGAGCAGGGCGAGGTGATCTTCGCCCACTACGGCGACAAGCGCATCGCCGCCCGGCACATCGAGCAAATGGCCGCCGCGACCCTGCTCGCGTCCGCGCCCTCGAACGAGGAGCGCAACGCGGCCGCCGCGCAGGGATCCGCCGAGATGGTGCGCACGATGGACGAGGCCTCCCGCGCCCGCTTCTTCGAGCTCGTGAAGGCGCCCGGCTTCGCGCCGTGGTTCGCGCAGGTCACGCCGATGGAGGAGATCGGGCTGCTGGCGCTCGGTTCGCGGCCCGCCCGCCGCGGCCTGTCGGTCGAGTCGCTCGAGGACCTGCGGGCCATCCCGTGGGTGTTCGCGTGGACGCAGGCGCGCATCAACCTCACGGGCTGGTTCGGCCTGGGGTCGGCGCTGGCCGCCGTCGGCGACGAGGCCGTGCTGCGCAAGGCCTACGACGAGTGGCCGCTGTTCACCTCGATGATCGACAACGTCGAGATGTCGCTCGCCAAGACCGACGGCCGCCTCGCGGAGCGCTACCTCGCGCTCGGCGACCGGCCGGATCTCGCGGCGCTCGTCACCGAGGAGATGGAGCTCACGCGCGAGTGGGTGCGCAAGGCCACCGGGCGCGGCGACATCCTCGAGGGCCGGCCGGTGCTGCGCCGGGCGGTGCGTCTGCGCAGCCCGTACGTCGACGC
Source organism: Clavibacter sp. (assembly GCF_014802555.1). Lineage (NCBI taxonomy): Bacteria > Bacillati > Actinomycetota > Actinomycetes > Micrococcales > Microbacteriaceae > Clavibacter > Clavibacter sp. Next base: position 8,208 of record NZ_JAAVCB010000052.1, read on the forward strand.
GCTGTCGCTGCTGCAGCTCCGCGCGCTCCGTGCGCTGCGCACGACGGCCTCCGCTGCGACCGGCCAGGCCGCTCCCGGCCAGGCCGACCCGACGGATCCGGACCACCGGCTCCTGCTGCTCACCGTCAACGGCATCGCGGCGGGGCTGCAGAACACGGGGTGATCCGCGCCCGCGCGTGACACGGCGGCGGCCGGCTCCCGATGGGGCCGGCCGTCGTCGTTTGTTGCCAGGGGATGTCGAACTTAGAGGCCGCGGAGGGTGTTTCATTGAGAACCCCTTTACCAGACTCATCACCGGCCTGGTCTATAGAGGTAGGAGCACCCGTGAAGGCACGGTCGCATATCGGCCACCCACGGAGTCCGGTGTGCGGTCATCCATCGAGACGGGGTCTCGTGGTGTCACGTCCGCATTAGTAGCGTGGCAGTTTGACTGCGCTGCCCTAAATTGCTTCGTTCATTAGGTTCGTCGACGTAGATAGCCCTGGAGGAAAATGATGGAAGTTGACCGGCTTAGGGTGACCCGTCGTTGCAGCGAGATGCGTTGCTCTTAGGCTCACTCGAACGAACGTGAAGAACTTATTTGCAGAGAAAAACCGCTCCGCGTCGATGAAACCGCCCAAAGTGCCGTAATGCTCCGCGGGTTAGGTGCTCTCGTTGCCAAGTCGGGTCTCTATGTCTGAACGGCAGTTCATTGCGGCGCAACTGAGGTTGAGCGCGATGTCCGCCAGGTCCGTAGCCGCCACCGGTCGGACTTCGATCTGCACCATGCGCAGAGCATTGATGGGCATCCGACAGGGTTGAATCCGGACGCATCAGTCTGATGCGTTAAAGAAAAAGGGCGTCGGCGCATGACTCCGGCGATAGTGCCCGATGCGCACCTGAGCATGTTCGCGACAAGGTGTCTAGCGGGAGTCATCCCGCTCCGGGAAGAGCGCCGCCGTGCCAGCCGTCACCACCTCGTCAACGGCTGACGCTTTCCAGACGTAGCCCAAATTTGATCCGTCCCAGGCGCGACCAGAGTAGATACCAAGGAAAATAGAGGCGGGCGGCCAACCGATGGTTGACGCAGTAGCGCCTTGATGCCAGACCGTGCGCTCGTTAGTCAGCACGTACACCGGCGCCCCCGAGAGGCCTTGGTGGGTTGTGCTATCGATGAAAAAAAGTCGGGAAATCGCCCAGGACCTCGAGATCTAATTCGGAGGCGATAACGCCTTGCGTCCAGATAGCCGCCCCGGGCAGACCGCCAGAGTGGCCCCAAGGATAGCCGACTACAAGGACCGAATTTGTAACCCTGACGGATGGAGCGGAGCTGCTTGGCGTCGAAGACATAGAGGCCGTATCGACGGGACGGGCCATATGAAGTTCCGTCGCTCCCTCCGGGCCGAGGGGTAGTGCGGCAATATCCGCGGACGCTCCAAAGCGAGGATGCTCAAGCCATCGCGGCTGAAGGTCGGTGTCATATAGGTCCACCTGGTGATCGTGCGTGATGCCAGTGGTGCCTTGTGTGATCCAATTCAGCGACCGTGGTCGCCTATGACCTACTGTGTCTAAGCTGCGGTGCGTAATGTTATCGAGGCCCGTCGCGACGTGTCGGTTGGTCACTAGATAGTCGAGGCCGTTAGCGCGCGCTATAAAACCTGTTGCGCTTCCGATCGGGCCCAAGTCGTCCTTTGGTACAACCGGAACGCTGGATGTGGTGATCGGATTCAAAGCAATGGTCTCATTTAGGTCTGACATCTAGATCCACTCTCGTCGCCCTCTTGTGCGAGAGGGGTCGATACCTTGTTTTCGGGTAAAGAATCTATACCATGGTTAGCCGGTGGCCGCGAGCATATCAGCAACCGCTGGCAATCAGATTCTCCCGCCCGACCCGCCCGACCCGGCCGACCCGCCCGACCCGCTCGGCGGAAAGCTCGATGCCGGGACGGCGAAGGCGACACTGATGGCGCTGCATCAAAGTTTGTTAGGGAACCGTTCGCCGGGCGGCTAGTGGTACGCATTAAAGATTCGAACTCGTCGTCGCCCTCAGGGATCAGGCGCGTTCTTTCCACAGGTCCTGCTCAATCCAGCCAGCGGCGACGCCCATGGATCCCACGTTCAGTCTGGCCGTAGTTGGGAAGTTGCGGAGGAGGGCCGCTACTCTGACAGCCCAATCACGGCCCGGGTGCACGGTTTCTAGGACGTAGGCCATTACCGCGAGGGCGCTGTAGGTGCCGAACTGCTTCGGTGCCTCCTCCTGTGTGAGGTGCGCAAGGAGCGGGACGGTGTTGCCCTTCGGTCTCTTAAGTGCACTCACAAGCTTTCGGTTGTAGAGACGAGAATGATGCGCAGCAACATTCCGGACGTAGTTTATGGTCGCGATCCAGCTCTGCATAAGCTGCTTCGTAGGAACACCGAACGCTCCGGCGATCTCCGTCGCAATGTCATTGCGCAGCCCACCGTACAAGCGGGAGGTGTGTCCGAGCTCAAGGATCTCGGTTAGGGCCCAGATCGGCATGCGGTCGTCGTACTTGTGGCGGAAGTGGGCTACGAAGGCCTCGTCCGAGTTGTTCTGTCGCTGCCGCACGCGTTCGAGCCATGCCTCATGACGGCTTGGTGCAGGTTCACCGTCCTCGCCCATCTGTGGATCTGTGAATGCAGACAGGAAGGCAGAAGCGTCTTCATGCGCGAACGCTGACCGCTGCCCAAGCGAGTAGCCGAGCTGCATGCGCAAAGCAATCTCGATGCGCTCGACTCCTTCGAGTACAAGCATCCGCAGTTCACGATCGAAGTCGATCAACTGCGCAGCGTCATCCATGCGGACTCCAGGCTCGTAGGAGCTCAGGATGCGGGTGCGCTTGCGACCGTCGTCATCGACGTAGCGCTCGGACTGGCGGAAGGGGTAGAGGTACCCGGTCAAGCGGTAGTACCCGACGTTCCGGAGGATGGCGCCAGCCTCGCGCCGGTCCCCTACCTCCAGGCCTCGACGGGAGAGCCCCTCGATCTGGTCCTCGATCGATAGCCACGGCTTGGCATACTCCATTGGGCGCTCCCGGGAAAAGAAAATCGGCCCGAGCCGTAAGGCGAGCGGGCCGATCGTGATGGGTTGACTCTACTACATATTGGGCCCCGCCCCCCGAACGGATCGCCATGTCATGGTCAAGTTCCGATAGGGGATCCTCGTTCAGATGCGATGATGGCCCCGATGCTCAGCCGCCAGGGCGTTCGTGCTGCAGGGCTTCGTTCCTGACGACCTTGTGCGCAGGCGGTGATCCGTCACCAGACGTTGCTTCGACGAAACCGCTCCAGACCGCGCAGATGATGCCGAAGGTCGCCGCTATGGCCTCGGGTCCCGTCGACGTCGACGGGACGCTACCCCGCCCCGACCTCCCGGCGGATCGCCGTGGCGAAGCGGTCGATGTCGTCCTCGGTGGTGTCGAAGGAGCACATCCAGCGCACCTCGCGGCGGGCCGGATCCCAGTCGTAGAAGCGGAACTCGCCGCGGAGGCGGTCGGCGACGCCCTCGGGGAGGATCGCGAACAGGCCGTTCGCTTGCGTCTCCTGCGTGAACTCCACGCCGTCGACGCCCTCGAGCGCGGCCCGGAGGCGCGCGGCCATGCCGTTCGCGTGGCGCGCGGAGCGGAGGTACAGCGGCACGCCGTCGACCTCGGATCCGAGCAGCGCCAGCAGCTGCGCGCTCACGAACCGCATCTTCGACGCGAGCTGCATGTTGAGCTTGCGCAGGTAGGTGAGTCCCTCGGACGCCTCGGGGTCGAGCACCACGATCGCCTCGCCGTAGAGCAGGCCGTTCTTGGTGCCGCCGAAGCTGACGACGTCGACGCCCGCGTCCGACGTGAACGCGCGGAAGGGTGCGTCCAGCGTGGCGGCGGCGTTCGACAGGCGCGCACCGTCCATGTGCAGGCGCATGCCGCGCTCGTGCGCATGGTCGGCGATCGCCCGCACCTCGGCCGGCGTGTAGACGGTGCCGAGCTCGGTGGTCTGCGTGATGCTCACGGCGAGCGGCTGCGCGCGGTGCTCGTCCCCCCAGCCCCACGCCTCGCGGTCGATGAGCTCGGGCGTCAGCTTGCCGTCCTCGGTGGGCACCTGGAGGAGCTTGATGCCGGCGACGCGCTCGGGGGCGCCGCCCTCGTCGGTGTTGATGTGGGCCGTGGTCGCGCAGATCACGGCACCCCAGCGCGGCAGCATCGACAAGAGTCCGGTGACGTTCGCGCCCGTGCCGTTGAAGACGGGGAACGCCTCGGCGCCGCGGCCGAAGTGCTCGCCGACGACCTCCTGCAGGCGGGCCGTGTAGGCGTCGCCACCGTACGCGACCTGGTGCCCGTCGTTCGCGGCCGCGATGGCCGCGAGCACCTCGGGGTGGATCCCGGAGTAGTTGTCGGAGGCGAACCCGCGGGCGGCGGTGTCGTGGAGGCGGAGGGGGGAGACGGGGGAGGCGGCGTCGGTCACGGTGTCCATCCTCGCCTACCGGGCCGGTGCTCCCGGCCTGGTGTACTCGGCCATGACGTTGGTGACACTTCGGGGCGTGTGAAGAGGCCTCCTGGCTTGATGGAGCTGTTCAGTTCAACCATCGCCAGGAGGCCTCGATGTCCCACGGTAATGCTCGTC
>NZ_JAAVCB010000053.1:0-12190 GCF_014802555.1 Clavibacter sp.
CCGCGCCCGGGACCGCGCCGAACGCAGCGCCGAAGCCCTCGCCCGGCACGACGCCGCCCGCCGGGAGAGCGCCCGGGCGGGCGACCAGGCGCGCGCGGCGATCCGCATGGCCGAGGTCGCGAACGCCATCACCCCCGAGAACACGCGCGGCACGACCCTCGGCACCTACGTGCTGCTGCGCCGCTTCGAGGACGTGGTGCAGGCCGCCAACGCGCGCCTGCGGATCATGTCGAGCGGCCGCTACGAGCTGGAGGTGAGCGAGGAGCGGGAGGCGACGAGCCGGTCGCGGAAGACGGGGCTCGCGCTGCAGATCCGCGACCACGTCGTCGACCGCGTGCGCGAGCCCGCCAGCTTCTCCGGCGGCGAGACCTTCTACGCGTCGCTCGCGCTCGCGCTCGGCCTCGCCGACGTCGTGCAGGCGGAGGCGGGCGGGCTCCAACTCGGCACGCTGTTCGTCGACGAGGGCTTCGGCACGCTGGATCCGGAGACGCTCGACGCCGTGATGTCCGAGCTCGGGCGGCTCTCCTCGGGCGGCCGCACGGTCGGCATCGTCAGCCACGTGGAGGAGCTGAAGCAGCGCGTCGCCGACCGGATCGAGGTGCGGCGCCGCCCGGACGGCTCGTCGACCCTCACGTCCACGGTCGCCGACCCGGTGTGAGGGGCCGCGCGCCCGGATCGCGTCGGCTGCACGGCCCGCGTGTCAGCTGCCGGCCCCCGCGTCAGCTGAAGGGGTCGCGCCGCTTCGCCGCGAGGTGCCGCCGCCAGTAGAAGGTCGCGCCGCCGCCGAGGCCGGCCGCGAGCACGAACGCGACGACGCCCACGACGCCGAGGCCGCCGCCGGTCTGCACGGTGACGACGCCGAGGGCCACCATCACGAGGCACGAGCGCAGCAGGATGAAGGCCAGGGACCGGTCGCTCGTCATGCGGCGCCTCTCGGTGGAGCGGATGGGTGCGGATGGGTGCGGATGGGTGCCGGCGGGGTCGCGGTGCGTCGTGCATCGCGGCGCGACGCGGCCGCCGACACCCGAGCCTAGGCGGCGCGGCCGTGCGGATCCGGTGCGTCCCCGGGGCACGGGCGGGGAGCCGACGGCGGCCGCCGCGAAGAGCTGCCGGGGGACAGGTCTTCGCGGATCGGATATCCGCGGAGCGACGACCCGCTCTCTGACGGGGCCGCGCCGAATGACTGTCACCTCCCGGGAATCGGGAGGCGCCCTGCCGCGAGAGCACCATGCATGATGAGCGGGAGGGCGGAGATCACCGACGCCCAGAGACCGCAGGAACCATGACCACCACGCTGCCCCCCATCGAGACGAGGGATCCCTCGCTCCGCCCGCGCACGACGCACGCCGACGCTGTCGGGGTTGAGGCGTTCGTCGCCGCACCGGTCGTGGATCCGTCCTCGTCCGACACGGACCCCCTCGACACCGCGTCGCTCGGCACCGGCTCGCTCGCGCTCGTCGCCGGCGCGACCGCCGCCGTCATGGGCATGGCCGCCGACACCGGCTTCTCCGTCGCCGCGCCCGCACCGGCCCCCGCGACCACCGAGCCCTTCGTCCGCTCCGTGGCGTCCGGCGCCGACACCGACGAGGCCACCGCGACCTTCGCCCCCGTGCTCGAGGGCATCCGCTTCGCCCGCGACCGCCGCTCGGACTCCTTCTCCTACCGGTACGCCACCCTCGGCAGCGAGCGCGTGACGCTCCGCACCTTCCGGGTCGGGGGCCCACACTGGGCCGACGGCGCCACGCTGTCGGAGCACGTCGTCACCTGGTTCCTGGAGGGCCGCATCACGGTGGACCGCGGATCCCGCGCCTACTCGAGCACCGCCCAGCTGCCCGTGCTCCTCCCCACCGGCCGGCCGTTCCAGTACCAGGCGACCGCGACCCGCCAGAACTGCGTGCACCTCGACGCGGGCTTCCTCCAACAGACCGCGACCGAGTTCCACCACGGCCCCGCGCGTCCGCTCCTTTTCGAGCACCGCAGCGCTCCGACCGCCGAGATCGCGGCCACCTGGCGCCGTGCCGTCGCCGCGGCCGCCCCGATCATCACGGATCCGGACGCCTCCCCCTCATGCGCCTCGAGGCCGACCTCTCGCTCGCCCGCGCGACGCTGCGCCTCTTCCCCTGGGACGACGTGGAGCTGCCCGCCGAGCTCCGCGCGCCCCGCATGGCGCACATCCGCGTGGCCGTCGAGTACCTGCACCACAACGCGCACCTGCCGATCACGCCCGCCGAGGCCGCGGCCGCCGCCGGCATCTCGACGCGCGTCCTCCAGCTCGCCCTGCGCCGGCACCACGGACAGACGCCCACCGAGTACCTGCGCGGGATCCGCCTGCGCCGCGTGCGCGCGCAGCTCCTGGACGCGACGCCCACCTCGACGACCGTCCGCAGCGTCGCCGAGGAGTGGGGCTTCGCGCACCTCGGCCGGTTCGCGGCGTCGTACGCGGGCGTCTTCGGGGAGCTGCCGAGCGAGACGCTGCGGAGCTGACCCGGGCGGGGCGCGGGCCGCGGGCTGGGAGCTCGCCCGACTAAGTTGCACACACGTGTGCAGGCTCACTAGCCTGGTCACATGACCTCCCTCGCCTCCGCCCGCGCGCCCCGCAAGGACGCCGCGACGAACCGCCAGGCCCTCATCGACGCGGCCGTGGTCGCGCTCGACCGCGACCCGGACGCCTCCCTCGAGACCATCGCCGCCGCCGCCGGCCTCAGCCGTCGCGCCGTCTACGGCCACTTCGCCACGCGCGACGACCTCGTGCGCGAGGTGCTGCAGCGCGGCGCCCGGCGCGTCGTCGAGTCGCTCGAGGGGATCACGCATCCCGACAGCCGGATCCACCTCGCCCTCATCGGCGCGCGCCTCTGGGCCGAGGTCGAGCAGGTGCGCGTCATGGCCCGCGTCGCCGTGCGCGGGCCGCTCGCGCGCGAGGTCGCCACCGAGCTGGCGCCGCTCCGCGCCGAGCTGCTGCGCGTCGTCGAGCGCGGGATCGCGGCGGGCGAGCTGCGCAGCGACATCCCCGCCCCCACGCTCGCGCGGCTCGTCGAGGGCGGCGCGCTCGCGGTGCTCGACGAGGCCACGCGCAGCGACATCGGCCGCGCGGAGGGCCACTCCCTCGTGCTCCTCACCTCCCTCGCCATCTGCGGCCTCGACTGGCGGGCGGCCGGCGAGCTCATCGCCGCCACCCCGGAGCTCCGCGAGGCGGCGCCCCGCGCGGACGAAGCGCCCGCGACCACCACCCCCGCGTCGACCGCCGGAGCCGCATCGTGATCGTCACCCTCACCGACGCGCGTGTCGGCGACGGCCCCGCGCCCGCCCTGCCCGCGATCTCCCTCTCCTACGGCGGCCCGGATCCCGTGGTCGCCGTCGCCGAGACCGAGCTGCGGCCGACCGTCCTGTCGCTCGTCGCCTCCGGGCGCATGCGCATCGACGGCGGGACGCTCGCCCTCGACGGCGACGACGCCCCCGCAGCCGACGCCGACCCGAAGGCCGTCGCCGCGCGCGTCGCCGAGCGGGTCGCGCTCGTCGACACCCCGCGGATCAACGAGCCCGCTGACGACGTCACGCTCCGCGCGGTCGTCGCCGAGGAGCTCGCCCTCGCCGGGCACCGCTCCGGCCGGCACGAGGTCGGCGTGATCCTCGACGATCAGGGGCTCTCCGACCTCGCCCGGGCCCCCTTCTCGGCCGTCCCCGCGGTCGCCCGCATCCGCCTGCTCACGACGCTCGCCGCCTCGCGCGCGGGCGTCGAGGCCGTCGTCGTCACCTCGCCCGAGCGGCACGGCGGCGCGGTCGCCGAGTGGATGCGCGTCCTCCGCGACCTCGCGCGCTCCGGCACCGGCGTCCTCATCGTCACGAGCGAGGCCGCCGCGGAGGCCATCCGGGCCCTCCCCGCCGGCGACGCGATCGCCGCGCCCACCACCCCCGAACCCACCCCCTCGATCGACGGAACGCTGGACCGATGAGACTGATCCCCCTGGTGCGCGCCGAGCTGACGCGCCTCACCGCCACCACCATGTCCAAGATCGCGCTCGTCGCGCTCGTGCTGGTGCCCGTGCTCTACGGCGGCCTGTACCTCTGGGCGAACCAGGATCCGTACAGCAACCTCGACAAGGTCCCCGCCGCGCTCGTCGTCGCCGACCAGGGCGCCACGGTCGACGGGAAGCCGGTCGACTACGGCACCGACGTCGCGAAGGACGTGCTCGACGACGCGTCCTTCGACTGGCACGAGGTCTCCTCGGCCGAGGCGCGCACGGGCCTCGAGGACGGCACCTATGACTTCACGCTGACGATCCCGTCCGGCTTCTCGGCCGCGCTCTCGTCGTCCTCGGGCACGGATCCGCAGCAGGCCCGCGTGGTCATGGCGACCGACGACGCGAACAGCTACCTCGCCACGACCATCGCGCAGCAGGCGGGCGCCCGGATCACGAAGTCGGTCGCCTCGCGCGTCGGCACCGAGGCCGCGGGCAAGCTCCTGCTCGGCCTCGCCGACGTGCGCTCCAGCCTCGGCGACGCCGCATCCGGCGCGCAGCAGCTCGTCGACGGCACCGCGTCCGCGCGCTCCGGCGCCGACTCGCTGGCCGACGGCAACGGCAAGCTCGCCACGGGCGCCGACACCCTCTCCTCCGGGCTCGGCCAGCTCCGCTCGGGCACCGCGCAGCTCCCCGCGCAGACGCAGAAGCTCGCCTCGGGTGCCGACCAGGTCGCATCCGGTGCGGCGACGCTCTCGTCCGGCGCGGACGACCTCTCGACCGGCGCCGCCGCGCTCACCCCGGGCGCGCAGCAGACCGCGGCGGGCGCGCGCAAGGTCGCCGACGGGAACGCGCAGCTCGCGGCGCTCGGATCCACCGCCACCGCGGGCGTCGACCAGCTCGCCGGACGGGTCCCCGCGATCCGCACCGCGATCCAGCAGCGCATGCAGGACGCCGGGATACCGCAGGCCGACATCGACGCCGCGCTGGCGAAGCTCGACGTGCTCGGAACCGACATCACCGGCGCCGCGGGGAAGAGCGACGGTCTGAACACCCAGCTGCAGCAGCTCGCCGCCGGCAGCGAGCAGGTCGCGCAGGGCAGCGCCCAGGTCGCCGACGGCGCCGGGAAGCTGCAGACCGGATCCGCCGCCCTCGCCACCGGTGCGGGCACGCTCGCGACGGGCAGCCGCCAGGTCGCGGACGGCGCCGACGCGCTCGCCAAGGCCTCCCCCGCGCTCGCGGACGGGATCGCCCAGGCCGCCGACGGCAGCGCGACCCTCGCCACGGGCGCGCACTCCGCCGCCGACGGCGCGACCCAGCTCGCGTCCGGCCTCGGCACGCTGCAGGACGGCACGACGAAGCTGCGTGATGGCCTCGACTCCGGGCTCGACCAGATCCCCGCCTCCACCGAGGCCCAGCGCGGCGCGCAGGCGGACACGATCGGCGATCCCGTCGCGCTCCGCCAGGACGCCGTGACCCAGGCCGGCGAGTACGGCGCAGGTCTCGCGCCGTTCTTCATCAGCCTCGCCGCGTGGATCGGGATCTACGCCCTGTTCCTCATCGTCAAGCCGCTGTCGCGCCGGGCGATCACGGCCCGCAAGGCGCCGCTGCGGATCACGCTGGCCGGCTGGCTGACGCCCGCGCTCCTCGGCGTCGTGCAGATGGCCGGCCTCTACGCGATCGTCGCCGGCGCGCTCGGCTTCCGCATCGCCCACCCGCTCGCCATGTACGGGACGATGGTGCTCGCCTCGATCACGTTCGCGGCGATCATCCTCGCGCTCAACGTGCTGCTCGGCAGCGTCGGCCAGTTCCTCGGGCTCGTGCTCATGGTCGTGCAGCTCGTCACGGCGGGCGGCACGTTCCCCTGGCAGACCCTGCCCGGCCCGCTCGCGGCGCTGCACCACGTGCTGCCGATGAGCTTCGCGGTGGATGCGCTCCGCCAGCTCATGTACGGCGGCGACCTCGGGCAGGCGGCCCAGGATGCCGGCGTGCTCGCGCTGTGGCTTGTCGCGGGACTCGCCGTCGCGCTGGCCGGGGCGATCCGCATCACGTCGCACCGCACGCTGCGGGACCTGCGGCCGTCGCTGATCGGGTGACGCGGGCGCGCCGGCCGCCTCAGCGGTCGGCGCTCGGGGGCCGTCCGTCGAGACGGGCGCGCTCGCCCAGGCGGATCCCGAGCGCGAGCGCCAGGCCCGCCAGACCCGCGACGAGCACCACCCCGCCCACGACCGCAGTGGTCGTGAGGAAGTGCACGCCGGATCCGCGGAACGGGTTCCCGGGACCGACGGACGCGAACGAGCCGATGACGACCGGCTGCGCCAGCGCGACGACGAGCGCGACCGCCCCGCCAGCGGTCGCGAGCACCGCCACGGCGAGCAGCACGCGCATCCCGGTGCGGCTCATCGGAGCGCCTCGAGCGGGTTCGCCGCGAGCTTCGCGACGACGCCGCCGTCGACGAGGCGGCGGGCGGCCGTCGTCGGCTTCCGCTCCGCCTGGTCGACGACGCAGGCGCCGAACTCCGCGGCGAGGTGGCCGCGCGGATGCAGCGCGAGCACCTCCCGCAGGTACTCCTCGGGCAGCGCGTGGGCCCGCGCGCCGGAGATGTCGAGCCCGGTCGCGACCTCCAGCAGGTGCCCCTCGACGTCGAGCTCAGGATCCACCGACGGCCAGTTGTGCCGCACGATCGCGTCGAGCACGCGCTGCCTGCGAGACGCCGGCCAGCCCGCGCCGGCCGTGAGCGCGACCCCGACGTGCCCGCCCGCGTGCTCGTAGGAGACCGTGTGGTTGTCGAACTCGGCGACCGTGCCGATGTCGTGCAGCACGGCGGAGACGTAGAGGATCTCGTGGTCGACGTCCGCCAGCCCCTCGACCACCGCGAACGCCTCGGCCCAGAGCCAGGAGCGGAGAGCGTGGGCCGTGATCGCCTCCGACTGGTAGCTCGTGGCGAGGTCGAGGGCGCCGCGGGCGGCCGCCGTGTCGGGCACGGGGAAGTCGGCGATGCGCATGGCCCATGCTGGCATGGTGCCGACCGTCCACCCGGCCGCCGCATCCGATTCACCCGCCGCCCCTACCGTGATCGTCCGTGACCCAGGACCCGACGACGCCTCCCTCCTCCGCGCTCTCCCGACGCGGCTTCCTCATCACGAGCGGCGCGGCCGACGCGCTCGGCGTGGCCGGCCTCGGCGGGGCGCTTCCCGCCACCGCGGCCACCGCGGCCGACGTCGCGGACAGCGCGACGGCGAAGGCACCCGCCGCGCAGCAGGGATCCGGCGCGCGCTGGAAGCCCGACACGACCTCGCCCCGCTTCACGATCGCCGTGCTGCCCGACACGCAGTACCTCTTCGACGGCGCGTCGATCCACCCGGAGCCGCTCGAGGCGTCGCTGCGCTACGTGCTGGCGGAGCGGGATCGCCACAACATCGTCTTCCTCGCGCACCTCGGCGACGTGACGCAGAACGGCGCCGCGAACGAGATCCAGGCCGCGAGCGCGCAGTTCACGCTCCTCGACAAGGCCGGCGCCGCGTGGAGCGTGCTCGCCGGCAACCACGACGTCGACTCCTCCACCGACGACCAGCGCGGCCGCACGCCGTACCTCGACGCGTTCGGGCCGAAGCGCTTCCGGAAGTCGCCGAGCTACCGCGGATCCAGCCCCGACGGCTACAACTCGTTCCACACCTTCACGGCGGGCGGCCGCGACTGGCTCGTGCTCGCGCTCGACTGGCGCACGAGCGCGCGCGGCGTCGAGTGGGCGCGCGGCGTGCTCGCGGCGCACCCGACGCTGCCGGTGATCCTCACGGCGCACGACATCGTCGACTCGAAGCCCGACGGATCCGCCGTGCTCGACGACTACGGCCAGGGCCTCTGGGACTCCTTCATCTCCCAGCACGACCAGATCTTCCTGACCCTCAACGGGCACTACTGGAAGCCCGGCCGCACGACGATGCAGAACCGCGCTGGCCACGACGTCGCCATGCACCTCGTGAACTACCAGGACCGCTACTACGGCGGCGCCGCGATGATCCGGCTGTACCACGTGGACCTCGAGCGGAACGCGATCGACGTCGAGACGCTGTCGCCGTTCATCCTCGGCGGCGGCCTCGGCACGGGCAACGAGCTCGCGGACGAGGAGGCCTTCCTCTCCGGCGACGTCGACCGGTTCACGGTGAGCGTCGACTTCGAGGCGCGGTTCGCGGGCTTCGCGCCCGTCCCCGCGCGCCCGGCCCGCCCGGCGTCGCAGATGCTCGTGGCCGGCACGGTCGCGTACTGGCGCTTCGACGGGCACGCCGACGGATCCGCGCTCGGCACCGCCACCCGCATCCCCGACGCGTCCGGCCGCGGCAACGACCTCGTGGTGGCGAACCGCGCGGGCGCGGCGGCCGGATCCCTCCGCTTCGCCTCCGCGCACCACGACGACCAGCCGGGCTTCGGCAGCCTCACCCTCACGGGCGGCAAGGAGTCGGGCGACTACCTGCGCACCGTGCCGGGCGCCCCGCTGGACGCCGCGACCTTCCGCCAGGGCTACACGGTCGAGGCGTTCGTCCGCATCCCGGCCGACTTCGACGGCGACGCCGACGGCTTCAGCGCGATCCTCTCCCGCGCCGCCTCCGCGAAGGACGCGGGCAGGACGCCCGGCGACGCGGGCGACCCGGACGAGCCCGCCGCGACCCTCAGCGTCTCCGGCAGCCGCGAGATCCAGTGGTGCGTCTACCCGACCACGCAGCAGGGATCCCTCACGAACTGGTCGCACGAGCTGCCGCCGGCGCGGTGGTGGCACGTGGCGGTCGTGAACGACGGCCAGCACACGACGATGTACGTCGACGGCTGCCCGGTCGTGCGGAACCCCTCGACCGGGAACCGCGGGCTGGCCGCAGCGTCGCCCGCCACCTCGTGGCTGCTCGGTGCGAACCTCTACGCAGGGAAGCTCGACCACGTGCTCCCGGCGTCGATCGGCGACGTGCGGATCGTGGAGCGCGCGCTGAAGCCGTCGGAGTTCATGATCGCGTGACGCATCTCGACGCGTGCGATGGGGCGCGGCGATCCGGATTTCCGAATCGCGAGGCTTGATCCGGAAAATCGGATGCGCTAGAGTGATCCGGATAAGCGGATCACATCCGTCCGCGACATCGCGACGGGAGACAGCATGCGCACGGCGGCCATCACGGATCCGACCACCCTCGGTCTCGTCCTCCGCGAGGCGCGTCTGCAGCGCGGGATGACCCAGCGCGAGCTGGCCGCCGTCCTCGACGTCCGGCAGAGCTACATCGCGGAGATGGAGCTCGGCAAGTCGATCAAGGCCCTCGAGCGACTGTTCGACTTCGCTCGCGAGACCGGTCTGACGCTGAGCGCCGACCTCGTCGACGATCCGGACGCCCGCTGATGCGGCTCGCGGTCGAGCTCTACGGCGAGCGCCTCGGTGAGCTGATCGAGAGGCGGGGCGGCTTCGACTTCGTCGCCGACCCGCAGGCGGTGGCCGCACACGGCATCGGCAGTCGACTCCTCTCCGTCGCCGTCCCGCTCATCACCCGCGCCCGGCCTGCGGACGCCGCCCTGCGCCGGAACTTCTTCGACGAGCTGCTACCCGAGGGGCGCGCGAGGACCAGCCTGGCCGGACGCGCAGGAGTCACCGCCGACTACACGATCGGCATGCTGGCCCGCTACGGACGCGACGTCGCCGGGGCCCTCCGCATCTGGGACCCGGAAGGCCCCGACGAACCGCGGAAGCCCGAAGCCGTCCCCATCGACAATCTCGGCGTGGAGAAGTCGATGAAAGCCGTGAGGGCGGCACCGCTCGGCAACAGCACCGCCCGCCGGATGTCGTCGCTCGCGGGAGTGCAGGACAAGATCGTGCTGGCCCGGACGGCGTCCGGCTGGGCGGAACCCCTCGACGGCTTCCCTTCCACCCACATCATCAAGCCCATCCTCATGACCATGCCGACCCTGATCTTCGACGAGGAGTACGGCGCGCGCATCGCCCGGCATCTCGGCCTGCTCGACTACGCGACGGAGATCAGGATGTTCGGCCGCACGTCGGCGCTCGTGATCGAGCGTTACGACCGCGATCCGGGCTCACCCGACGGACGCATCCATCAGGAGGACTTCAACCAGGCGCTCGGCATGAGCGGCGACGGGAAGTACGAGGACGACGGACACCCGGGCCTCGCCGCCATCGCCCGCGTCGTGCGACAGGCGGACACGGGATCGCTCGCGCGGCTCGCGCAGATGATGACCCTGTCAGCTGCCGTCGGGAACCTCGACATGCACGCCAAGAACCTGTCCTTGCTCCACCGCCCGGACGGGTCGATGACCCTGGCACCGGCCTACGACATCGTCCCGCAGCTGCACCAGGACGTCGACCCCGTCATTGCCCTCCACGTCGACGGTGTGCGACAGCACCGCGACCTCCGAGCCGTGCACCTCATCGCCGAGGCGCGGTCATGGGGACTGCGCGGCGCCGATGAGCTGGTCAGGACGACCATCGCGGAGATCTCGGGATTCGTCGCGACGGAGGAGCCGGACGCCGGGGCCGCACCCGACCTCGCGCGCTCCATCTCCGCCCTCTGCGCACAGCTGCTCGACGATGCCCCCAGCTCGACACCTGACGCGGGCACGGACGAGGGCGACCCGCCCCTCCGCTACCTGCCGGAGAGCCCCGGCGGGTGGGGCGGCCCCGTCCGCCGGTGAGATGCGGCCGTGGTGGCCACCCGGCCTCAGAGCTCCGGGTGGTCGTCCTCGAGCAGGTGGAAGCGGCGGTCGCGGTAGACGAGCGGCGGGGCGGGCTCGCCCAGGATGACGTCGAGGACCTCGGCGACGACCAGCACGGATCCGCCGACCGGCACGGTCTGGATGGTGCGGCAGCGGAGGGCGGCGCGCGCGTCGGCGAGCAGCGGCTCGCCGGTCGGCAGCTCCTGGAAGCCCTGCTCCTCGGTGAATCGCGGGGACCCGGAGACGGCGAACGCGCGGGCGAGCGCGGCGTGCTGCCCGGCGAGCAGGTGCACGAGGTAGGTGTCGGCCCCGAGGATCGCGCCGGCGGATCCCGTGGCGCGCGTCACCGAGAACGACAGGGCGGGCGGATCCACCGAGAGCGACGCGACGCTCGACGCGGTGAGGCCGGACGGCCCGTCAGCAGTGCGTGCGGTGATGAGCGCGACGCCCGCCGGGTGCCCGCGGAACGCGGCCTTGAAGAGGTCGGGGTCGGCGCTCACGCGGGCTCGCCCTGGCGCGGGACGGCGGCCACCACCGGGTGGTCGTACGCGACGGTCCCGACCTTCACGGCGCCGCCCGGGGATCCCATCTCGGCGAAGAACTCGACGTTGGCCGTGTAGTAGTCCGACCACTTCTCGGGCAGGTCGTCCTCGTAGTAGATCGCCTCGACCGGGCACACGGGCTCGCACGCACCGCAGTCCACGCACTCGTCGGGGTGGATGTACAGGCTCCGCTCGCCCTCGTAGATGCAGTCCACGGGGCACTCGTCGATGCACGCGCGGTCCTTCACGTCGACACACGGGAGGGCGATCACGCAGGTCACAGGGCGTCCTGACGGGTGGCGGCCGACGCGGCGGCGGGGGTGGCGATGCGCATGGTCTCCACGTTAGAACCTCACGTACCCTTGAGGTCAATCGAGGGGGGACGTCGTGGCGGATGCGCAGGCGGGGCCGCGGCACGCGCCCGGCGAGCAGCTCACGGTCGGCGAGATGACCCGCCGCACGGGCGTCGCCGCCTCCGCCCTCCGCTTCTACGAGGACCTCGGCCTCATCGCCGCCGAGCGCACGGCCGGCAACCAGCGGCGCTACGCGCGGCACATGCTGCGACGCGTGTCGCTGATCACGGTGGCCAAGCGCCTGGGCATCCCGCTCGCCGACGTGCAGTCCACCTTCGACGACGTCCCGCTCGACCGCCCGCCCAGCCACGCCGACTGGCAGCGCGCGTCCCGCAGGTGGAAGCGCCTGCTCGAGGAGCGGCGCCGCGGCATCGAGCGGCTCGAGCGCGAGCTGACCGGCTGCATCGGCTGCGGCTGCCTCTCGATGAAGGCGTGCGGGCTGCTGAACCCGGACGACGCGCTGGGCGACCGCGGGGCGGGGCCGCGGCGGGTGCAGCTGGACTGAGCCGCGGGCGCCGCCCTAGCTGTACTGGGTCATGACGTTGGTGACACTCGGGCCGCGGGCGTGAGCCCGTGGCTTGAGTGGATTCGTTCAGTGTTGTAGTGCTCGATGAAGGGGTCAAGCGCGTCGGCCCGG